>NZ_JBWKOU010000019.1:0-88189 GCF_059416245.1 Curvibacter sp. GW821-FHT09D12
GTGTTGGTGGCGCTCACGTCCTTGAGCCAGGTGATGCGGCCCATGAAGGTCAGGTCTTCACTGGGCTTGAGCACCAGTTCGTGCGAGCCCTTGAGGTAGGTGGTGAAGGGCTGGCCCTTCTTGTAGTTGAGGTCGCCCTGGTCGCCCAGGCCCGACACGGCGCTCAGGCCGCCGCCCGGCGAGCCGGTGTTGCCCGCCGCGATCAGGCCGGGGCTGGGGTCTTTGGCACGGATGCCCGTGCCCACCGACACGGTCGAGTCGAAGCTGCCGCGCAGGCCGTCTTCGGTCTCGAAGGTGAAGGCTGCAGCATGGCCACACGCCAGGCAGGCAGCCGTTGACAGAACGGAGAAGCGAAGTCCGATCATGGGGAACCCTCTTGTAAGTCAATCTTGGAATGGGCAGACACCGACCCCCAGCCCTTGCTGGCGGTGTCTGGATGGAAGACCATGAATCAACGCTCGCTGATTGAGCGCAGGTTGTCCGCCGTGTAGAAATTGGCCTTCAGGCGAGGATGCTTGCCAGGTTCAGTGAGCCAGCGAATGTCTTTGCCGGTGCCTACGGTATGGGTGTCAAAGACATATCGACCTTCAGCCAAGTTGTTTTGCACCATGGCCATGGCATCACAGGTGCCCGTTTCATAGACCGGGATCAGAAAGCCTTCACGCATCTTGGCGAGTTGGTTGCGACCGTCAAAGTCATCCATCAGCACGGGTGCCCAGCTGTCCTCATCCAGGTAGATCGTCCGTTTGGGGGCCGAGTGGCGCATGCCAGCCTTGACTGTGGCTTCGATGACCCAGACCCGATGCAGTTCATACCGGCGATGGGTCTGCGCGATGAAGTCATTGCCCGCCACGTCTTCGAACTTGGCTTTGAAGTCGTGCGCACCGAAGGCGTTGTAGGGCACGTAGATTTCCTTCTTGCCCACCAGCTTCCAGTCAAAACGATCCAATGCACCGTTGAAGACGTTGGGCTCATCCAGCGTGTACTGGTTCTCCATACCGATCTGGGGCGAATCATGGGAGTAGGTCGGCATGCGACGAACCCGCCGTTGGCCAGGGAAGTAGTAGAAGGTTTCGTTTTCAGGCTGGTTGATGTACTGCGTGATGGCCAGAGACTGTCCAGCCAATGCCGCTGGTGCGACATAGCCAAAATAGACATAAAACTCGACGGGCGGGTATGACGAAAGTGCGTTGGAGCCCTTCACGCCCCAGGGGATGAACAGTGTCTGCTCGGAGTCTGCACGGATCCACTCGTTGCTGCCGCGGCGGGGCGACACCGCCGTGATCGTGGCTTTGTAGTCGATGCCCACGCCCCGATAACGCATCTTGGCGTTCCACATCGCTTCAACACCTGTTGCGGGAATGGGAAACGGATACCCAGGAACCGCGGCGTCTTTGAGACTCCAGCCGTCTGAATTCAGCGTTGCAGTGCCAACATTCTTGCGCGTATTGCTGGCCACAAAGTCAGGGACGCCGCAGGTTCGGTGGCTGGGGAACACATCCATTTTGTAGCCCTTGGTTTGCTTGACCATGGCCACCTGTCCAGCAGATAGCTTATCGGCGTACTTGTCAACGTTGTTGGCATCAATGGTGAAAAGGGGCTTCTCATCCTTGTATTTCCAATGCGCCTGGCGCAGCTTTCCCCATTCCCAGCCTGGCAATGGAGGCTCTGCGCCCTCCCATGCAGGAATGCTGCCGTCTTTGTTGCCACTTTTTTCCGCACCTGATGGTGTCAGCTTGTCGAGTTGGGCGAGATCGGCCGCCAGCGCCAGGGGGCTACCTACCACCAGGCCCACCACGATGGCGGTCATTTTGAGAGTGTGCGCAATCGGGCCGCGGTGCAGACATGAGACAGACATGGATTCTCCAATCGAGTAACAGTTGAAGGAGTGAGTTGAAAAAGACGGAAGAGCGATGGCGTACGTGCGAGCCAGCGACTTACAGCACCTGAAGCATCTCGGCGACGGGACGCCGCCTCTTGCGTGGCCAATTGCCGGCAGCCGGCTTGCCCACAGCGATCAGCATCACAGGCAGGTCCTCAGGCGCCAGGTCAAACTCTTGCCGCAGCGCGTCGACATCAAAGCCCCCGATGGGAGCCGTGACAAGGCCCATGGCCTGGGCGGCCAGCATCAGGTTCATGGACGCCAAGGAACCCGACCGGATGGCTTCATCCCGTTGTTTGGCGGGCTTGTCCTGGAAGGCAGCCTGCGCATCGCCAACCCAGGCTGCCAGCTCTTTCTCGCTGATGCGGCCCTCGTCATGAAGGGGCAGCAGTGTCAGTCCAAGTTCAAGGTGAGCGTCCAGCCGGCCGCACACAATGAAAGTCACCGCAGCATCGGCGACCTTGCGCTGGGCATACGCCGCCTGCGCCAACGCTTGTTTGCGTGCCGGCGATTTGACCGCGATGAACCGCCAGTTCTGCAGGTTGTAGGCACTGGGCGCTTCTGTCGCATAAAAGGTCAGCGTTTGCAACACCGAGTCATCGATTTCAAAGGTCGGATCAAACCTGTCGATGGAAGTGCGTTCGCTGATCAGATCGAGCACGGGATGAAGAGAAAGGTCCATGAAGTCAGTAGGTCAGAGGTGATCGGTTGAGGCAGGACGGCTTATCGACGAGGCAGCATGCGACGCAACACGGCGTCGCGGCGAATGAAGTGGTGCATGAGCGCGGCAATGACATGCAAAGCGACGAGTACCCACGCGACCCATTTGCCCAGAAAGCTGTGGACGGCCCACATGCCCTCCTCCAGTTCGAGTACCGTCCACCCCATGCCCGAGCGGAGCATCTCGGCCCAGGCGGTGTCGCGGCAGGCCGGCAAGACAAACAGGCCGAAATCCGTCGGGTCGTAGGTGGTCATGTAGCCCGAGATCGGCATCAACAGAAGCAGGCCGTAAAGGGCTCGATGGGTCATCTCGGAGGCCAGATGCTCAAGGCGGGTCCCCGGCACCGGGTCAGGACGTGTTCCCACCAGGCGCCAAAGCAGGCGTGGCAGTGTCAGCACACCGATCGTGATGCCCAACACCCAATGGATGTTGAGCACGGGAACCACTCGATGGGCGTCCGCCGTCAGACCCAGAAGGGGGGGCTTGATGCTCGTCTCAGGGTCCACGATCCAGATGACGTAATAGACAACGACATAGGCGGACAGGAACCCGGCGGCAGTGAGCCAATGAAAGAGCATGGAGGCTGAACCATAGGCATCAACCGTGTTTTTCCACTTCATGGGTCTCTCCTTGAATTGAGGGTGACGCGTCAGTTTCAGGGCAGAAGCACCGTGATGACCTTCTCTTCGGTGTAGGCAATCGCACCTGACAGGCCACCTTCACGACCGATACCACTGGTCTTCAACCCCCCCCAGGGCAGATTGGCATCCAGGGGACTCCAGCAATTCACGCCGACGGCGCCCACCTTCACGGCCCCGGCCACCTTGTGTGCGCGAGCCAGGTCACGGGTCCAGACGGTGGCGGCAAGCCCGTAATCAGAGTCGTTGGCCAAGGCAATGGCCTCTTCGTCCGTGTCGAAAGCGATGATCGTGCCCACCGGCCCGAAGATCTCTTCGCGAGCGATCGTCATCTGGTTGTCGGCGTCAGCAAAGATCGTGGGCTTCACAAACCACCCCTTCTGGGAGGTCGCGACACCACCCGCCAACAACCTGGCTCCCTCATGAATACCGACCTCGATGTATTTGTTGACCCGGTCGTATTGCGCCTTCTTTGCCACAGGCCCCATCTGGACACCTGGCAGGCTCGGGTCGCCGATGGTGATCGCTTCCGCCGCCTGTGCCAGCGCGGCGGCGAATCGATCGGCGATGCTGCGATGCACCAGAATCCGAGAACCCGCTGCGCAGACCTGCCCCTGATTGACGAACAAGCCCAGAGCACAGCCGCGCACCGCGTCATCAAAGACTGCGTCGTCGAAGACGATCTGCGGGCTCTTGCCCCCCAGTTCCAGAGCAACCCGTTTGAACATGGGCCCTGCGATGCGCTGGATGGCGCGTCCGGCTTCCGGACTGCCAGTGAAGCTGATCTTGTCCACGCCAGGGTGCTCACACAGGGCACGTCCGACGACTTCACCGTCACCCGTGACCACGTTCACGACGCCATCTGGAAAGCCCGCCTCTTGGCACAGCAAGGCCAGGTGCAATGCCGATTGCGGTGTTTCTTCCGAGGGCTTGATCACGACGGTGCATCCAGCAGCCAGCAGGGCCGCCAGCTTCCAGGTCGTGATCATCAGGGGCGAATTCCAGGGCACGATGGCCCCAACCACCCCGATGGGCTCCCGCACGGTGTAGGACAAGGTCCTGGTGCCCATGTAACCCGCGGTAGGAATGGTTCGCCCTTCGAGCTGATTCGCCCAGCCTGCCGCGGCGCGCAGATTCGCCACCGCATTGGGAACGTCCATCATGCGCGGCTCCATGGGCGAACGACCGATGGCCATCGCATCCATATCGGCCAGGAGATCCGTGTCGCGCAACACCAGATCGGCCAACTTGCTGAGCAGCAAGCTGCGTTGGGAGCCATTGAGCTGGCTCCAAGGCCCGCCATCCAGCTGGGATCGGGCCGCGGCAACAGCCCGCTGCACGTCTTCAGCGGTACCACGCGCCGCGGTCGCGTAGACCTGTTCACTGACGGGGCTGATCAGGTCCATTCGGGCGCCATCCGAGCTTTCGGCATGCGCGCCTTCGATGAAGTGTTTCCAATGTTGATTCATGGCAATGCCTGCATGGTTGGGATCGATGAACCGGCCACTCAGCGCACAAAAGGCACTTCGCTGAAGCCGGCTTCCAAGGCCGAGACGATCGAGTCGATCTCGGGGCGCTGCATGACCAATGGGGGCGAGAGAATGATCTTGGTGCCCACCGGCCGCACGATCGCGCCGTGCCGACGCGCCACCTCTGCCACGCTGTAGGCGTACCCTGACATCGGGCTGATGGACTCGCGGGTCTTCTTGTCATTGACCAGATCGATGGCGAGCATCAACCCCTTGCCACGCACTTCGCCCACGGCTTCAAAGCGGTCCACAAAGGGCTTCAGGGCCTCAAGCAGATACGCCCCCTGCCGACCGGCATTGGCCGGCAGATCTTCTTTTTCGACGATGTCCAGGCTGGCGATCGCCGCGGCGCAACCCACCGGATGCCCGGCATAGGTATAGCCGTGCATCACGACGCCGGAAAAGTCCTGGTTGGACTCGAAGGCATTTGCAACTCGGCTGTTGAACACCGTAGCGCCAAGGGGCACATAACCAGAGGACAGGCCTTTGGCGAAGCACATGAAGTCAGGCTTGACACCCCAAGCCCGTGCGCCGAACAGACTGCCTGTGCGACCAAAGCCAGTGACGACCTCGTCGGCAATCAACAGCACGCCATATTTGTCACACACCTCGCGAACGCGCGGCCAGAAGCTGGCCGGCGGAACGATCACGCCACCGGCGCCCTGCACGGGTTCCGCAATGAAGGCTGCCACGGTATCCGGACCCTGGAACTCGATTTCACGCTCTAGCAAGGAGATGCAGATGTCGACGAGTTGCTCGGGATCCTGGGTAAATGGATTGCGATAGACCCAGGGGTTTTGCACCTGCGAGCAGCCCGGCATCAGTGGCTCGTAATTGCGACGAAACACTGTATTGCCGTTGACGGACGCACTCAGGAAGTGACTGCCGTGATAGCCCTCCTTGAGTGAGATGAACTTGGTGCGGTCCTTCTGGCCCAGCACCTTCCAATACTGGCGGGCCAGCTTCAAGGCGGTTTCGGTCGCATCCGATCCGTTGGAGCTGAACACCACACGCTTCATGTCTTCCGGGGCCAGCGCGGCGATCAACTTGGCCGACAACTCTTCGGCCGGCGGATTGGAAACGCCGTCAAACAACTGGAAGTACTCGAGCTGATCGAGCTGATCAACGATGGCCTTCTTGACCTCACTTCGGTTGTGCCCGACGTTCACGTTCCAAAGGCCGCCAACGCCATCAACGTACTGCTTTCCAGCATCGTCAAAGACGTAGCAACCGTCGCCACGGACGATGCGAAGCGGCTTGCGCTCCTTCATTGCTCCAGGGTGCATCATGGGGTGCCAGAAGCGGGCGTTTTCGTAAGTCATCGGTTCTCCGAACAAGACGCGCACACACGGAGGTGTGCAGATTTCAAAGGGGCGTTGCCACCCGTTGAGGTAGTGGACGAGCAAATTCTCGCCAGCCCCCTTGTTCATCGTTAGCCCAAATTGGCATCTGCCGACGCCACCGCTTCACGTCATCCGCGCACCAATTTCAAGCACGTCGATGACGGCATGCACCAGCTGCACGCAAAGGAATCAGCGCACGCCAACCCGGCACGAGAGCCGCCGCACAACGCCGCTGAATCCCAAGGGTTTCCCCGATCAACGGTCCCTCTGAACCGGTCGCAAAATCCGCGCTCTGAGCAGTCACACGGACATCGTTCCGGACTTGCACGGTTCTTGCAGCGTCGCCCACACGTCAGCCCGCCCCTCATTCAAACAACACAGAAACGCCATGAACCTCAGCATGAATTGCTTCAATGATGTGCAGATGCACGCCTCAGCAGTGAATGATTGGCGTCAGACCTACAGCCAGATCAGTGCGGGCAATCTGCAAAGCTCTCTGGCGCAGATCAAGAGCCAGCGCCTGCATGTATTTCGCGAACAGATCAATCAACGCGTGGTTCAGCACGGTGAAGCGCCCCGCGGAAAGGTTTGTTTCGCTGTTCCCATTGCGATCCCTGGTGCCATCAGAATGCAAGGGCGGGAGGCGGATGAAACCAGCTTGTTCGTGCTGCGCGGTGGCGAGGAATTCATGTTCCACATGCCCATGGGCATGGACATGCTGTCACTCACCTTCGACAGCGACCTCTTCGACCATGCACTTGATGACTCGCCGGATGCCGAAAACATCGAGAAGCTGCTCAAGCAACCCGTGATCCGAATCCCGACGTCCCGTTTCAGTGAATGCCGGCGTCGATTGCTGGCCATGTTCTCTGAAGCGATTGCCGATCGTCGTGCGACCCTGCAAACGGGGTTCGAGCCCAATCTTGAAAGTGCCATGCTCCATGAGCTGATGGAGTTGCTGGCCGATCCCCACCTGAAGACGCTGGAACGACAACCCACGTCTGTTCACAGTTTCATTGTTGAGAAGTGCCATCACCTCACGGTGTCCGACACCTTCAACCCACCGAATGTGATCGACCTTTGCCATCGACTGAAGATCAGCCGCCGCACGATTCAGAACAGCTTCAAGAACGTCACAGAAACCACCCCGACGCACTACATCAGGTCCATTCGCCTCAACGGTGCCAGGCGCGAGCTGATGACCAGCAACGCCTCGGAAGTGTCGATTGGAGATGCAGCCAGCAAATGGGGCTTCAGTCACTTGAGCCACTTTGCCGCCGACTACCACGGCCTGTTTGGTGAGTTGCCATCGCAAACCCACCGAGCAGACCAGCGCCAGCCCGCACGTCACCAACACTGATCCGCCTATTGGACCGCCTTCTGCGACCGTAGCAGCCCCGCGTGTAGAGGCCGGGCCTTTGGCTCTGCTTCAGTGGTCATCATCTGCCCCTTGACGCCCAGGCGGAGCATCGCGTCCAGACAGGCGATGGCGGCGGCGGCGCCCGCCACGGCCACCTGGGCGCTGCCGATGTCCTTGCCCACCCGCTCCCGGCCGTTGTGCAGGGCGGCCGGCGAAATGATGGCGGAGTATTCAAGGGCGGCTTCGCACAAGGCTTGCTTGGCGGCGCACAGGGACACAGGGACACAGTGGGATGTGTGGAGCATGGCTCGTGTCGTTCTTGAGGCTGTAAAAAGGGCCTCCCCTTTCGCACGGCCCTGTTGGGGTTCAGGCGACAGGGGAGGCCCCAGGAAAGGGATTGATCCTGGCTCAATGTCCCCGCAACTGCCGGGCCAGCTTGTCCAACACTTCGGGCACCCGTCCGGTGGTGCTGATGGCCGCCACGAATCGGTCAGGACGCACGACGGCGACATGCGCACGCGCCTTGTCGAACCAAGCCTCCAGCTTGTTGTCGGCGTCTTCGACGCTGATCACACCGGGTGTCACCAGGGGTTGATGACGGCCACTGCCACTGCGAGACCGGTTGACCTGGATGAAACGTGCGCCCATGCCTTCCCAATGGCGAATATCGTCGTCCGACAAACCCGCCTTGGGGTTCGTTCGATAGCCGATGATGGCGTAAAAGTCGCCCAGCACATCGTCAAAACGCAATCGCGTGCCACGGCCATCTTCGACAAAGGGCTGGATGAACAACTGCCCGACGACGTCGTCGTCGCGAATGTCTGGCCACTCTCGGTGGATCAGACCTTTCGCGATGGTGGCCTTGGGCTTGAACTTGAACTCCAGCAAGTGGGAGCGCAGGTTCTCGACCGTGTCGACCGCCTGGAAGACCCAGTCACGCACCCCCGCCAGCAGAGGACTTGTCATGCCCAGAATCGCGCCCATGTTGTCAGCCAGCGCGATCAGATCAGTGGCATGCCCACGCCGCTCCACATCGTAGCTGGCCAGGATCGAAGCGCCGGCATGGCCCTTGACGATGGCTGCCACCTTCCAGCAGACATTGACCACATCGCGCAGACCAGAGTTCAGACCCTGCCCCGCCCAAGGTGGCGTGATGTGGGCCGCATCACCGATCAGCGCCACCCGCCCCTGCACAAAGCGCTCGGCCACACGCGAGTTGTGGGTGTAAGCCCGGATGCGGATGATGTCGAGCTGGTCCACAGCATCGCCAATGTGAGAACGAATCAGGGCTCGGATATTGGGCTCTTCGCACATCTTCTCTTCGTCTTCATGCTCCATCAGCATGAACTCCCAACGACGTTGGCGATAGGGAAGGTAGATGCACACGAAGGGACGGCTTGGGTCGGCATGCAGCGCCGTGTAGGGCGCATCGAGCGTGTCATTGGCGGCATCGACAACGACCCATTTGCGTGGATGCGTCAAGCCCACCAGTTCGATGCCCAGTTGCTTGCGTACCCCCGACCGGCCCCCGTCTGCACCGATCACATACTGAGCCTTGAGCTCGTAAACCTCGCCCTCCGGGTTCTTGACCTTCAGGGTGACGCCAGATTCATCCTGGGTCAATTCCAACATCTCATGGCCCAGACGCAACTCAACTGTGGGGCGCTTCTGTAGCTCTTCGCGCAGGGTGGCCTCCAGCAGTTGCTGCATGAAGATGTTGCGCATGGGCCAGCCATACTCTGCAGTCGTTGGCTTCACTTCTGCAAAGCAGACCCCACGCGCATTGAAG
Source organism: Curvibacter sp. GW821-FHT09D12 (assembly GCF_059416245.1). Lineage (NCBI taxonomy): Bacteria > Pseudomonadati > Pseudomonadota > Betaproteobacteria > Burkholderiales > Comamonadaceae > Curvibacter > Curvibacter sp. GW821-FHT09D12. The sequence continues at coordinate 9,263 of NZ_JBWKOU010000019.1, forward strand.
TAACGCAGTGGCACATCGGAGATCATGTCCTGCACCGCAGGCTCAGCCACGCCGGCACCTTGCAGAACCCGAAGCGCTTCATCATCCATGCCGACGGCCCGCGGATAAGGCAGGATCTCACGGGCCACCTCAAGGACCACGCATTCAATGCCGTGGAGGCCCATGTAGTGGGCTGCTGCAATGCCGTTCGGGCCACCACCGACGATGACGACCTGGGTTTGTTGCTTGTTCATGTTCAATCCTGTTGGGACAGGGCACCGGCGCTCTGGCCGGGCCGATGTCGGTGAAGAAGGCGATGTCAATGGAGAATGGCGAACTCGTTCGTTGCGCCCGAAGGTTTTCGAGGCCGAACCGAAGCAACGCCTGGGATCAGAGGCGATCGAGCGTGATGTTCCTGCTCGGTGCATGCGCATCGGCAAAGCGCTGCTTGGCTCGCTCGTCGTCGTGGTCGGTTTCGAGAAAAAACTCGATCCGATTACCGTCTGGGTCGTTGAAGTACAAACCGGTTCCAATCTCGTGGTCGGTCACCTTCACAATCTCCACGCCCCTATCCAGCAGCATCCCGTACAAGCGCCGCAAGGTGTCCAGATCACCCGCGATCTCCAGCCCGTAGTGCTGCAGGCCCAGGCCACCTCGTTGCGCCCCCGGCTCGGCTCGAATCAAGGCGATGTCATGGTGCTTGGGCCCGAAGGACATCATGATCCAGTTGTCGGCACGGGCACTTACAGTCATGCCGATGATGTCCACATACCAGCGCGCAGACAGCTCGGGATCTTTCACCAGCAAGGCCAGGTGAGTTCGCAACACTTTGGGATGGGTCATGCGGCAGCCTCTTCATGGGCGACGACCGAGCGATGCGCGACATTGATCTGGGCAACCACGGGTGACCAGGCCACCTCGGTGATCTCACTGAACTCCCGCCACTGCTTTTGCCAGCTGTTGCCGCCATCCACCGAGGTGAACAGGTGGCCGTACTTGGTGCCTGCCACGATCCTGCGCGGATCCGACGGGTCCATTGCAATCGTCCAAAAGCAGGAGTTGGGTTGCTGTGGAAGCGGCAGCACCTCCCAGTTTTCGCCGGCGTCGACAGAGCGCAGAATCCGGCTGGTGGTCCCCGGCGTACCGTCCGACAAGCTCAGGTACAGGGTGCTCTCGGTTCCCAGCGGGGCACTCAGTGCGCGGGCGTAATAAAGCCCATGGGTATCGTTGGGCAGAAAACCTGTCCAGCTCAGGCCTTCATCGAAGCTGCGGTAGACCGCGTTCACGCAGGCCACCACGACCACCTTGTTCCCATGGTTGGACAGCACCTGGATGTTGTGAATGTCCGAGCGGAAGGGCCAAAGCAGGCGGGCGTCCACCCGCTCCCACGCCATTCCACCATCGCGGCTATGAAACAGGCCCCCCTCCTCCAAGCCAAACCACAGTTGATCTGGGTCGACAGGGTCGAATGCGAATGCCAACAGACGTGGTCGGTTGACCCCGGCGCAGAACTCAGGGATGTCAACCGCGGCACGTTCCCAACTCAGGCCGCCATTCAGCGTGCGCCACAGGACAGCATGCGATGGCGCCCCGGTTCCCACGAAAATGCGTGCCGAATTCCCCGGATCCACCAGTACCTTCCAGACCATCTGCCCGGTGAAGGGGCTCTGCACCTGCTCCCAGGTGTTTCCCAGATCTTGACTGACACACAGCCCGATGTCCGTGCCGGCATAGACACGCCGAGGCTCCGACGGATCGAGGCAGACTGAGCGCACCACCGCATCGAACTCCAAGGGCTGCCCAAGACCCAGTCGATGCCAGGTCAGGCCCTGGTCGTTGCTGCGCACGACAGCTTGGCCAGCCGTGCCTACCAACCACGTTCCTTCGCTCATGTAACACATCCTTCCAAAGTTGACGGCCCCAACGCCAGTGGCTGAAAACGGCCAGCCAAGCGCCCTGTCGCCGCAATGAAGCTCATCGATGCACGCTGGATTGCCACCCCATGCGAGTGCACCGCCCACAAACAAGGGTTGACACCACTTTTGCAAACACCCGCCTAAAAAGTCGTGCATATGCCCCTTATTTATTGCTAGTTTATTTCATAGAGATAAATTAGCAATAAATAAAAAGGCATTTTTCTCAGCAAGGACGCACTTTCTCCCAAAGCTGATTCAACGCAAATCCAAGAGGCAAGAAATGAAGTAACGACGCGAACATTGCCGTGTTCCAGCGGGAACGGAGCAGATGCTCCATGGTCGCCAGACCCACTCAGGACCGAGGTTGCTTGTAGTCAACGCCGTTCACGGTCCAAGTGCTGAAAAATGAAGCGAGGTTGCCTCGTGACAGTGCCAGCCCCGCCCTCACAGAAGGTTTGACGCGCGAGGCCAGTGCGGCGGCGAGACACATGGCCAAGGGGGCGACGGTGCGTTCAGGTGCGAGGTGAACCCTTGACGGTACTTCGGGGCGCCAGGGCATCGGGTGTGACGCGGGTGGAAGCATCGGTGCAACCCATGCCATGCGGCGCCCAGAGCGGGTCGCCAGGGTCTTGAGGGGGACCGTTCGTGGTTGACCGCCACGGAGTTGGCACGCACGGTGTCGCCCACGCCGAGCGGCGTGTCCAGCGGACGCCGCACCGCCACCCGGGGCAAATCGACCTCGACGTTGACAGCGTTGTGCCACAAGTCAATCCAGCCACCGAGGGCGCGATCCGGCGCCAGGCGCCAGGACTTGGGTGCTGGGTGCTGGGTGCTGGGTGCTGGGTGCTGGGTGCTGGGTGCTGGGTGCTGGGTGCTGGGTGCTGGGTGCTGGGTGTTGGGTGCTGTTGCGAGAGGGCACCCAGGGTCTACAACCAAGGGGCCAAGCAAGCGGTCAATGGCCTGATAAGAGCCCCCATCAAACTGATGCGGCCTCTTGAACACCGGCACCATGTTGCGCAGCAGTGCCGACTTGTGGGTCGAAAACCTGGCCAACGCCAGTTCAGCGGAGAGACTCAAGGCCTGATCTGCCCAGACTGAGGCGGCCAAGTGGGCGTTCGACGGTCTATAGCCGGCGCCTCTTCAACGCAGGATGCCGGCAAAGAAGGCCGACAAATCGGCATACCCGTCAAGGGGCAACACATGGGCGATGTACTGATCGGGACGGACCACGATCAGGCATCCGCGCTCGCGATCGATGCCGCGCAGGTCAAAGATATCGCCCGCGCCCTTGTGATCAACACAAAACGCCTTCTCGTGGTCCTGCAGGCCCAGCCGGCCGGTCCTGGGCTTGAGCAGCGAGGGCAGGTGCTCATAGGCCAGTTGGTCGAACGTCTGCTGGAAGATGGCACGCAAATCGATCACGGCATCAATGTCATCGCCTGGGCGGGTGTGGCGGCGCACGGGCGAGGCGGGGTCGGTCTCCAGCCAGTCGGCCAGGCGGTGGATGGCCGAGCCGGGAGCCGAGCTGTCGGCCTGGCCGGCAAAGGCGTACAGGCGCCAGCGGGCGTCGGCCTCGGCCGCATGGCCCAGTTGCATCTGCTTGGCATCGGCCAGCCGCACCACGGGGGCCGAATGGAAGCGGCGGCCGATCTCCTCACCGCGGGCCAGGGCCTGGTGGGTGGCAGGGCCGACCAGGGCCGAGGCATCGTACTTGACGGCGGTGCCGCCGGTGAACTCGAGGTTGGCCTTGAATTGGCGGATGATGCGCGGCTCTTCGGTACCGTCACGCTCGGCCTGGGTGGTGGGTGCAGACATGATGCGGGCCCACTCGTGATCGGTCTCCACCAGCCGGCGCGCCTCGGTCAGGCGCTCTTTGGAGTAGCTGCGCAGCAGGCTGGGATCGGCCCGACCCTGCAGCACATGCACCAGCTTCCAGCCGAGATTGAAAGTGTCTTGCATCGAGACGTTCATGCCCTGACCGGCCTTGGGCGAGTGGGTGTGGCAGGCATCACCCGCGGTGAACACGCGCGGATTGCGGTGGCTGCCCTCGGGCACATCGTCAAACTTGTCGGTGATGCTGTGGCCGATGTCGTAGATGGACCACCAAACCACCTCCTTCACGTCGATCGAGTACGGGCGGATGATGCGGTTGGCCGCGGCAATCATGTCGTCCTGCGTGAACTTGCGGCTGGCCGCCTTCTCGTCGGGGCGCAGCTTGTCGAGTTCGACATACATGCGGAACACATAGCCGCCTTCGCGCGGCAGGATCAGCACATTGCCCTCCTGGGCCGACGAGATCAGGCATTTCTGGCGCACATCGGGGAAATCGGTGTTGGCCAGGATGTCCATCACGCCCCAGGCCTGGTGGGCCGCATCGCCGTGCAGCACGCCACCGATGGCCTTGCGCACCGCTGAGTGGGCACCATCGCAGCCCACCACATAGTTGGCCCGCACGGTGCGGGTGGCGCCCCAGTTCACGCCGCTGGCGTCCTTGAGCGTCACGGTCACGGGGTGGTCTTCGGTGTCGGGGTCCACCGTCAAGCCGACGATCTCCCAGCTGTAATCCGGCTCCAGTCGCGAGGGCGAATTTTTCATCACCTCCAGGAACAGCTCGTGCAGGCGGGCCTGGTTGATCAGGATGTGCGGCATCTCGGAGCTGTCATCGGCCACGTCCTGCACCCGGCCCACACGCTTGATGTGCTGAGGGTTGATGGGATCGGGCATCCAGAAGGCCGTCTGATTGACCCAATAGGTCTCGCGCTTGACCTTGTCTGCAAAGCCGAAGGCCTGGAACATCTCCATGGTGCGCGTGTTGATGCCGTCGGCCTTGCCCTTGATGATGTTGGTGGGCATGCGCTCGATGATCAGGGTTTCGATCTCGGGAAACTGCGCCAGCTGGGCTGCCAGGCACAGGCCGGCGGGCCCGGTGCCGGCGATCAGCACATCCACCTTCTCGGGCAGCGGTTCGTTGATGCCGCGGTTGCGGCGATTGGGCGCGGCCTGCTTGACGTCGGGGTTGCCGCCTCGGAATCCGTCTTTATAGAACTGCATGTCTTGTCTCCTTGGGATGGGGTGGTGCCGGTCCGGGGCTGCCGGCGTGCCCGCAAATAATAACTATGCTTACTATTTGTTGTCAATTAAATAAGTACACTTACCAAAACACCCGTTACAGTTCTTCTCCAGACCCCATCCCGGAACGCAGGCATGAACTCACTCGACATGGCGGGGCACCTGATACGTCGGCTGCACCAGCAGTCCACCCAGGTGTTCACCCAACGCACGCAGGCCGCAGGCTTTGACCTGACCGCGGTGCAATTTGCCGCACTCGATGCCATCCAGGCCAACCCTGCAACCGATCAGGCCACGGTGGCCGAATTGATTGCCTACGACCGGGCCACCATCGGTGGGGTGATTGATCGCCTGGAGCAGAAGGGTTGGGTCAAACGAATCGTCAGCGAACGCGACCGTCGCGCCCGCGAGCTGTCGCTCAGCCCCGAGGGGGCCCGCATCCACGCCGCCTTGTTGCCCATCGTGCAAGAGTTGCAGAACGACATACTGAATCCACTGAGTGAGGCCGAGCAGAGCGCGTTTCTGGCGCTGGCCAGCCGCGTGGTGCAAGCCTGAGAGGGCTGCCACCTTGGCCGGTCAGGATTGACGGGATGGGGCACGCTCAGGCTGAATCCCCTCCCGGATCGGTGCGCCAGACCGCTTGATCAACACGGTAGCCGCTTTGCGGCGCGCGAGGTTGCACTCACCCCGGGATCTCAGGCTCCACCAGCCAGGCCAGCAACTGCAGGGACTCCTGCCAGCCAAGGTAGCAGGCCTCGGCCGGAATGACGGCGGGAATGCCCTCTTGCTTCACCTGCAGCTCCACCCCGCAGGACACGGGCTTGAGCATCACCGTGGTCTGCATGGTGCCTGGCAGATGGGGATCGTCGAAGAGGGCGGTGTAGCGCAGCTTTTCGTGGGGCACCAGTTCCAGGTATTCGCCACCGAACGCGTGGCTGTGGCCGGTGCTGAAATTGGTGAATGACATCCGGTAATGCCCCCCGACCCGAGGCTCCAGCAGCTCGACCGCGCCGGTGAAGCCATGGGGCGGCAGCCATTTGGCCCAGGCCGCCGGATCGATGAAGGCACGGTACACACGCTCAGGCGTGGCGCGCAAAACTCTGTGCAATTGAATGGTCTGGGTCGGCATGGTGGGCTCAGCTCCTTTGGACATGATCAACGCCCCCAGCGGGGACCGGTGGGCCAGTATGCCGTAGCCGGCCCGGCGACCTCAATCACCGCCCTGGCACAAACCCGCAGTGCTTCATGCCGCCTTGCTTTCATACTGCCGGCTGCACAACACAGGAGGTTTCATGTCCGGATTTCTTCAACGCACCCTGTTCGGGATCGGCTGCCTGGTGGCGGCACCACTGTGCCTGGCCCAGGCTTCGGGCCTGAGTCGCACCCTGGTCGCCAAGGCCGATGTCTCCGTCACCAACCGCGAGGCCGTGGTGGCGCGGGTCGAGGTCAGCCCGGGCAGTGCGGCGGGCTGGCACACGCACCCGGGTGACGAGATCAGTTACGTGCAGGATGGCGAGGCCACCTTGCTGCAGGCCGGCCAGCCTCCGCGCAAGGTAGCGGCAGGCGAAGCCTTTGTGATCCCGGCCGGGGTGGTGCACAACGCCATCAACCACGGAACCGCCCCCATCAAGCTGATCGGCGTGTATGTCGTCGAAAAAGGCCAGCCCCTGGCCACGCCGGCACCTGAGCCGGCGCGCTGAAGTGCGGATGCAAGGCCGCTCGGCCTGTGTTGATTACAGGCTCTTCAAGGGCACCACGTCCTTGCCCTTGAAGGTGTAGACCGTCACGGCCGACGATTTCAGGTCGTGCTTGGGGTCGTAGGCAAATTCGCCGGTCACGCCCGCGTATTTGCCGGCCGCGATGGCTTGCACGATCTTCTTGGTGTCGAATGACTGGGTGGCCTCGATGGCGCCGGCCAGCAGGTACATGCCGTCGTAGAAGGCCGCCGCGTAGGTCAGCGGGTCGCGCTTGTACTCGGCGCGGTAACGCTCGACAAACTTCTGGCCCTTGTCGCTCTTGTCGAGCATCGAACCGCCCTGGGTGCAGAAGGTGTTCAAGTCGCCGCTCACCTGGGCCAGCGTGGCCGTTTCAGACGAGCAGATGCCGTCACCGCCCAGCAGGGGCACGGTCAAGCCCAGCGAGCGCATCTGGCGCAGCATCGGGCCACCCTGCGGCGAGTAGCCGCCATAGAACACGGCGTCGGCCTTGGAGGCCCGCACATTGGTCAGGATGGCGCTGAAGTCGGTGGCCTTGTCGGTGGTGAACTCATTGGTCACCACCTTGAGGCCCAGTCGCTTGGCCTGTTCACTGAACTCCTTGGCCACGCCCTGGCCGTAGGCAGTGCGGTCGTCGATCACGGCCACGGTCTTGACCTTGAGGTCTTGCGCGGCATAGGTGGCCATCTTGGCGCCCAGTTGGTTGTCGCTGGCCCCGATGCGGAACAGGTTGTTGTAGCCCAGTTCGGTCACCTTGGGGTTGGAGGCCACGGTCAGCACCACCACATCCGACTCATTGAGCACCCGCGAAGCAGGCACGGTCACGCCCGAGTTGTAGGGGCCCAGAACAAACTTCACCTTTTTGTCGGCCAGGGTCTGCGCCACTTGCACGCCTTGCTTGGGGTCGGCGACGTCGTCATTGATGTCCAACTCGAACACCACGGGCTTGCCGCCCACTTTCAGGCCCTTGGCGTTGAGCTCCTTGATGGCCAGTTGCGCACCATCGCGGTTGTCAATGCCATTGGCGGCCTGGGGCCCGGTGATCGGGCTCATGAAGCCGATGCGGATGCGCTCTTGCGCCTGGGCGGCCACCGCGGTCATGGCCAGGGCCACTGCTGTCATGCTGAACAGGATTTTTTTCATGAAGACGTCCTCGTGAGTCGTGGTTGAAAAAGGAAAAGGCAAATTTAAAAAGAAGCTGCCCACCAGCTGTCCCAACCCGGCGCGGGCCGTCGACCGGGAAACAGACGCTCGGGAGCGGGCGAACGGAACACTCAGAGGCGCGGCGCGAGACGGTGCGCCAGCACAGAGCGCAGCAAACCTGGTGTGATCAAAAGGGGGGGTTGGGCCCGGGCCGCTGAAGGCGCCTGGTGCGAGCGTGGCAGCACGGCAAAAAGTGGCACGTGCGCCAAGGCGTGGATCGCCATGTTGAATTCTTTCTTGTCTCGGGTATCGCGTTGGTGTGCCGCCCTGGTGAGGTGGCCACCCCGTCTTGTCACTCCGCCGGTTCGTGCCGACGGATCCGCAAAGTGGGGGTGATATTAGCCACCGCCGGCATGGCCTGCCGGCTCAGCGGCCTTGCATCAGTTTTTTTCAAGCACCACAACTGCAACCATCAGCAAACGCTTCGGCCTGCCTGCGGCGGCCTGGACTCGGATAATCCGCCTGATGCCCTCACCCCAATTCAGTGCCCGCAACGCCACCCTGATCGGCCTCATCGCGATTGTTCTCTGGTCCTCCGTCGTGGGCCTGATCCGCAGCGTCAGCATGGGGCTGGGGGCCACCGGGGGCGCCGCCATGATCTATACCCTGGGGGCGCTGCTGCTGGCCCTGACGGCGGGTTTCACCCCCCTGCGCAGCATTCCGCGGGCCTACCTCGTTTGGGGCAGTCTGCTGTTCGTGGCCTACGAATGGTGTCTGTCACTGTCCATTGGCTACGCCAACACCGCCCAGCAGGCCATCGAAGTCGGCATGGTCAACTACCTGTGGCCCACCTTCACCTTGCTTTGCGCCATCGCCTTCAACGGCCAGCGTGCCAACGCCTTGATCGTGCCGGGCGTGCTGGTTGCCCTGGCCGGCATCTGCCAGGTGCTGGCGGGCGAACGCGGGCTGGACCTGGCCGGCATGCTGGCCAACGTCCAGAGCAACCCCTTGAGCTACGGGCTGGCCTTTCTGGGGGCCCTGCTGTGGGCGGCCTACTGCACGGTCACCGCCCGGATGGCCCAGGGGAAGAACGCCATCACGCTGTTCGTGACGCTCACGGCGCTCACGCTGTGGTGCAAATACGCCTTGGCGGGGGGCGAGCCCATGCACTGGAGCCTGGGCACCGGCATCCACCTGGCCTTTGCCGCCGCCGCCATGGGCCTGGGTTACGGGGCCTGGAACGTGGGCATCCTGCACGGCAACGTCACGGTGCTGGCGGGCGCCTCGTACTTCACGCCCGTGTTCTCGGCCGCCCTGGCCGCGGTGCTGCTGCAGGTGCCCCTGACGCCCGCCTTCTGGCTGGGCACCGGCATGGTGTGCGGCGGGGCGGTGCTGTGCTGGCTGGCGACGCGGGCAAAGTCACCCTGCACCGCCTGAAAACCGGTTGCCGTACTCAGGCCCGCTCGGTCGCCACCGCCCGCAGCAGGCTCACCAGGCGCTGGGTGATCGGCGTCAGCGGCCGCCCGCGCAGGGTGATCAGGCCCACGGGAGGCACCTCGGCCTCCACATCGAGCGCCAGGGGCGTGAGCAGGCCCAGGGCCGCAAAATGCCGGGCCACCGAGTCAGCCATCAGGGCCGCGGCGTTCTGGTCGCGCAGCAGGGTCAACTGGCCCAGGAAGGACGCGGTCTCGACCACATCGAGCGGTGGCGTCAGGCCCAGGCGGAAGAACTGCTGCTCCAGCTTCACCCGCATCGAGGCCCAGGGCGGCGGGGCCACCCAGCGGCCATTGGCCAGCTCAGGCCAGCCTGGCTCAGCCGTGCCCGCCAGCAAAGGGTGATCGGGGCGCAGCACCACGCGCATGCGCTCCTCATACAGCGCCTCGGTCAGCAGGTCGGGGGCGGCATAGCCGGGCTCCAGCCGGCCCACGAACAGATCCAGCTCACCCAGGCGCAGCTTGGGCAACAGGTGGGTCAGGTCGCCCTCCTCGATCAGCACGGTGGCCTCTGACGATTCGGCCTTCAGGCGCTCGATGGCGGGTGCCAGCAGCGTGGGCAGGCCCACCACCATGGCACCGACACGGGCGCGCCCAGCCACCCCGCGTTCGATGGTGCTGATCTCGTCGCGGGTGCGTTCGTAGTCGGCCAACACCGAACGGGCAAAGCGCAGCATCGACAGGCCCGCCGCCGTGGGTTCGGTGCCCCTGCGGGAGCGATCAAACAGCTGCAGGCCCAACATGTCTTCGACCTCGCCCAGCATCTTGGACACCGCCGGCTGTGTGACCGACAGAAATTCGGCCGTGCGGCCCAGGTGGCGGAACTCGTTGAGCGCCAGCAGCAATTGCAGGTGGCGCAGCTTGATGTTGGAGCGCAGAGCGCGGTCAATGTGGGACATGGGCGCGCATGTTACATGAGGTATTACTCATATCAAGTTTCCATTTTTCGATTGGACGGTTATGAATCAAAAGCGCACCATGCGGCCCAACAACCACAGACGGAGACACTGTCATCATGAAATTGCCTCGCCTCAATCGCCGCGAGTGGCTGGCTGGCGCCGCGCTCGGCCCCCTGGTGGGCGCCGCCGCCACCACCGTGCCGGCCCTGGCCGCCGCCGCAGACGACTACCCCAGCCGCCCCATCAACTTCATCTGCCCCTGGCCGGCCGGGGGCACGGCCGATGTGTCGATGCGGGCCATCTGCCAGGTGGCGGCGCGCATCCTCAAGCACCCAGTGACCGTGGACAACAAGGCCGGTGCGGCCGGCATGATCGGCGTGAAAGCGCTGGCCGGGGCCAAGGCCGACGGCTACACCATCGGCCAGATCCCGATCTCGGTCACCCGCTTCTCGCAGCTGGGCACGGTGCAGACCAACCCGCTCAAAGACTTCACCTACCTGGCCCGCAGCTCAGGCCAGACCTTCGGCATCGCCGTGCCGGCCGACTCGCGCTTCAAGACATTGAAGGACATGGTCGAGTACGCCAAGACCCACCCCGGCGAGCTGACCTATGCACACGCAGGCATCGGCGGGGCCACCCATGTGGGCATGGAAGAATTTGCGTTTGCCGCCGGCATCCAGCTCAACGGTATCGCCTACAAAGGCGGCGCCGCAGCCCTCAACGACACCCTGGGCGGCCAGGTCGACATGCTGGCCGATTCCAGCTCCTGGGCACCCCATGTCGAGGGCGGCAAGCTGCGCCTGCTGGCCACCTGGGGCGAGCAGCGCACGCCTCGCTTCAACAGCACACCCACCCTGCAAGAGCTGGGTTTCAAGGTGGTGGTCGATGCCCCTAACGGCATCGGCGCCCCGGCCGGCCTGCCGGTTGCCGTCGAGAAAAAGCTGCGCGATGCCTTCCGCCAAGCCATTGCCAGCGAAGAATTCAAGGCCGTCGCAGCCCGCATCGACGCCCCCCTGATGTACCTGGACGGCCCCGACTACAAGCGCTATGTGGCTGAGGTCTACAAGCGCGACACCGCCCTGATCGAGCGACTCAAACTCAAAGAACTTCTGGAAAAAGGCTGATTGGCCATGAGCACCTCCCCCCACCTGATCCGCCTGCACACGGCCGACAACGTGTTGATCGCGAAGCTGCCAGTGGCCATCGGCCAGGCCCTGCCCGAGCTGGGCGCCAAGGCCCGGGCCCAAGTACCCGCCGGCCACAAGATCGCGGCCTGCCGCATTGCAGAAGGTGAGGCGGTGCGCAAATACAACGCCGTCATCGGTGTCGCCGCGCGCGACATCGAGCCCGGCGACTACGTGCACACGCACAACTTGCGCCTGGTCGAATTCGACCGCGACCCGGGCTTCGGCCTGGATGTGCGCCCGGTCGACTATGTGCACGAATCCGAGCGAGCCACCTTCCAGGGTTATGTGCGCGAAGACGGCCGAGTGGGCACCCGCAATTTCGTAGGCATTCTGGCCTCGGTGAACTGCTCGGCCACCGCCATCAGCCACATCGCGGCCCATTTCACGCCTGAGCGCCTGAGCGCCTATCCCAACGTGGACGGCGTCGTCGCCTTCACCCAGACCACAGGCTGCGGCATGTCCTCGCCCAGCCCGCACTTCGACCTGCTGCGCCGCACCCTGGCTGGCTACGCCCGCCACCCCAACCTGGCCGGCGTCCTGGTCGTGGGCCTGGGCTGCGAGCGCAACCAGGTGGCCGACCTGATGGACTCCCAAGGCCTGAAAAGCGGGCGCTTGATGCGCAGCATGGTGATGCAGGACGTGGGTGGCACCCGCGTCACCATCGAGGCCGGCATCCGCGCCATCGAAGAGATGCTGCCCCTGGCCAATGCCTGCCAACGCCAGACCGTGCCGGCCAGCCACATCAGCATCGGCCTGCAGTGTGGCGGCTCGGACGGTTTCTCGGGCATCACAGCCAACCCAGCCCTGGGCGCGGCCATGGACATCCTGGTGCGCCACGGTGGTACGGCCATTCTGTCCGAGACGCCCGAGATCCACGGCGTGGAATACATGCTGACGCGCCGTGCCGTCTCCCCCGAGGTAGGCCAGAAGCTGCTGGACCAACTCACCTGGTGGGCCGAGTACACCCGCGGCCACAACGGCCAGTTCAATGGCGTGGTGGGCCCGGGCAACCAGGCCGGCGGCTTGGCCAACATCTTTGAAAAATCGCTGGGCTCGGCCATGAAGTGCGGCACCACCCCGCTGCAGGGCGTGTACGCCTACGCCGAGCCCATCGACCGCAAGGGCTTTGTCTTCATGGACTCGCCGGGCTACGACCCGGTTTCGGCTACCGGCCAGATTGCCAGCGGCGCCAACCTGATCTGCTTCACCACCGGGCGTGGGTCAATGTTCGGCAGCAAGCCGGCGCCCACCATCAAGCTGGCCAGCAACACCCCCATGTACCAGCGCCTGAGCGAGGACATGGACATCAACTGCGGCGCCATCCTCGACGGCGAGGTGGACCTGCCCGGCATGGGCCAGCGCATCTTCGAAGCCATCCTGCGCCACGCCTCGGGCGAACGCACCAAGAGCGAACTGCTGGGCCTGGGCGACCACGAGTTCGTGCCCTGGCACCTGGGCATCGTGAGCTGACAGCCCTCCTTCGCAGCTGACCCTTTTTCAAGACGAGACCCCATGACCGTGTCCCACCCGCTGGCCCTGAACCGGGCCGACCTGATCGAAACCCGCCATCTGATTGCAGGCCTTTGGTGTGCCAGCCTGCAGGCAGACGGCGCCACGCTGCCCGTCTACGACCCCGCCGACCTGAGCCAGATCGCCACCGTGCCCGACGGCGGTGCCATGGATGCCCATGCCGCCCTGAACGCGGCCCAGGCGGCCTTTCCGGCCTGGAAGGCCCTTCCTGCACGCGAGCGCGCCGCCATCCTGAAGCGCTGGAACGACCTGATCGTGGCCCACCAGGACGACCTGGGCCGGCTGATCAGCCGCGAGCAGGGCAAGCCCCTGGCCGAAGGCCGTGGCGAGGTGCTGTACGCCGCCAGCTATGTGGCGTGGTTTGCCGAGCAGACCACCCGCGCCAATGGCGAGGTGATCCCCACCCCGGCGCGCAACAAGCGCCTGCTGGCGGTGCGCGAGCCCGTGGGCGTGGTGGCGGTGATCACACCGTGGAACTTTCCAGCCGCCATGATCGCGCGCAAGATCGCCCCGGCCCTGGCCGCCGGCTGCACCGTGGTAGCCAAGCCTGCCGAAGACACCCCGCTCACCGCCCTGGCCCTGGCCAAGCTGGCGCAAGAGGCGGGCGTACCCGCCGGCGTGTTGAACCTGGTCACCGCCTCACGAGACCGCACCCCCGAGGTGGTCGACGTGTGGCTGGCCGACGAGCGCGTGCGCAAGATCAGCTTCACCGGCAGCACCCCCGTGGGCCGCCACCTGGCGCGTGAATCGGCCGCCACGCTCAAGAAGCTCTCGCTGGAGTTGGGCGGTAACGCCCCCTTCATCGTGTTCGAGGACGCCGACCTGGACGCCGCGGTCGAAGGCCTGATGGTGGCCAAGTTCCGCAACGGCGGCCAGACCTGCGTCTGCCCCAACCGCGTTTATGTGCACGAGGCCGTGCACGAGGGCTTCGTGGGCAGGCTGGTGGCCCGTGTGGCTGCACTGCAGGTGGGGCCGGCCAGCGACCCGGCCTCGCAGATCGGCCCCATGATCAATGAGCGCGCCGTGGCCAAGATCGAGCGCCACGTGCAAGACGCCGTGGCCAAGGGCGCGGTGGTGCGCACCGGCGGCGAGCGCCTGAAGCGCGATGACGCCCCCGGCGCCGCCTACTACGCACCCACCGTGCTGACCGAGGCGCAACCGGACATGGAATGCGCCTGCGAGGAAACCTTCGGCCCCGTGGTGCCGGTCACCCGCTTCCAGACCGAGGCCGAGGTGATCGCCGCCGCCAATGGCACGCCTTATGGCCTGGCCGCCTACTTCTACACCCAGGACCCGGCGCGCATCTGGCGCGTCAGCGAGGCGCTGGAGTGCGGCATCGTGGGCATCAACGAAGGTGCCCTGGCGGCAGAGGCCGCGCCCTTTGGCGGCGTCAAGGCCTCGGGCTACGGTCGCGAGGGCTCGGTGCATGGCCTGGACGACTACCAGCACATCAAGTACCTGTGCCAGGGCGGGCTGGGCTGATTCTGCCAACCCGCCCCGCGGCCATCCCCATTTTCAACCCCTGGCGGCAGCAAGTTGCCGCCAGCGCAAATCCATCCTCAAGCCATGACACCCACCAGCAGCCTGCCCAGCGGCAACCCCTTCAAATACGCCCTGCAACAACGCCAGGCCCAGGTGGGTCTGTGGCTGTCCATGGCCGACCCCTACCTGGCCGAGGTCAGCGCCACCGCCGGCTTCGACTGGTTGCTGATCGACGGCGAGCACGCCCCCAATGACCTGCGCAGCACCCTGGCCGCGCTGCAGGCCGTGGCCCCTTACCGGGCTCAGCCCGTGGTGCGCGCCGTCCAGGCCGACACGGCGCTGATCAAGCAACTGCTGGACATCGGTGTGCAGAACCTGCTGGTGCCCATGGTGGATACCGCTGAACAGGCCGCCCAGGTGGTCAGTGCCACCCGCTACCCGCCCCAGGGCATCCGCGGCGTGGGCAGCGCCGTGGGCCGGGCCTCCCGCTGGAGCGCCCGCGGCGACTACCTCCAGGTGGCCGACAGCGAGGTGTGCCTGTTGGTGCAGGCCGAAACCGTGACCGCGCTCAGCCATCTGCAGGCCATCTGCGAGGTCGACGGCGTGGATGGTGTCTTCATCGGCCCGGCCGATCTGGCCGCGTCGATGGGCCACCGCGGCAACCCGGGCCACCCCGAGGTGCAGGCCGCCATCGAAGGCGCCATGCGCACCATCATCGCCAGCGGCAAGGCCGCCGGCACCCTGACATCCGACCCGGTCCTGGCCCGCCGCTACCTGGAACTGGGCTGCACCTTCGTCGCCACCGGGGTCGACGTGCTGCTGTACGCTCAGGCAGCCCGTCGCCTGGCCGCCAGCTTTCTGAACACCGCCCCCGTGGCAGCGCCGGCCCCCGGTGCGGCCTACTGAGCCCCGCCACACGCCTCACAACGTCATCTGCCATGCCTACCTCCGCTGAAACCCTCCAGGCCCTGGGCCAGATCGTCGGTGCCGCCCACTGCCTCACCGCCACGGTCGACACCGAATCCTTCACCACCGACTACCGCAAGCTCTACCGGGGCGACGCGCTGGCCGTGGTACTGCCTGCCAGCACCGAAGAGGTCAGCCAGGTCATGGCCTGCTGCCACGCCCACGGCATCCGTGTGGTGCCCCAGGGCGGCAACACCTCTTTGATGGGCGGTGCCGTGCCCGAGCGCGACTCGGGCGCCATCGTGCTCAACCTGCGCCGCATGAACCAGGTGCTGGGAGTGGACACCGTCAACGACACCTTGACCCTGCAGGCCGGCGTGACCTTGAGCGGCGCCCGTGCCGCGGCCGACGAGGCCAAGCGCCTGTTCCCGCTGCGCATCGGCTCGGAGGGCTCGTGCCAGATCGGCGGCAACCTGGCCACCAATGCCGGCGGCACCGCGGTGCTGCGCTACGGCAACATGCGCGATCTGGTGCTGGGCATCGAGGCCGTGCTGCCCGATGGGCGCGTCTATTCCAGCCTGCGCGGCTTGCGCAAGGACAACACCGGCTACGACCTCAAGCAGTTGTTCATCGGCTCGGAAGGTACGCTGGGCATCATCACCGCCGCCGTGCTCAAGCTCTACCCGCAGCCGCGGGCCGTGTCCGCTACCTTCGTGGCGGTCAGCGACCCGGCGGCCGCGGTGCAGTTGCTGGGCCTGGCCAAGCAACTGGCCGGCCCTCATGTGACCGCCTTCGAACTGGTCTCGGCCGACGCCATGGCCCTGGTCTGCGACTACCTGGGCGGTGCCCGCCCGCCACTGGCGGGCCAGCCGGCCTGGATGGTGCTGATGGAGTTCAGCTCCACCGGCGAGCAGGCCGCCCTGGACGCCCAACTGACGGGCGTGCTCGAAACCGGCATGGAACAAGGCTGGGTGCAAGACGCCGCGCTGGCGGCCAGCCTGTCGGATGTGCAGGCCTTCTGGCGCCTGCGCGAAGAAATCTCGGACGCCCAGACCCGCACCGGCGGCAGCATCAAATGCGATGTGTCGGTCCCGCTGTCGGACATCCCGGCCTTCATTGAACAGGCCAGCCAGCAGGTGCAGACCCTGGCCCCAGGCAGCCGCATGGTGATCTACGGCCACATGGGCGACGGCAACGTGCACTTCAACCCGCTGCGCCCCGCCAACACCCCGGCGCGCGACTACCTGGACGCCCACTACGCCGAAGTCTCGACCGCCGTGGACCAGCTCGTGCACCGCCTGCATGGCTCGATTTCGGCCGAGCACGGCATCGGTGTGGCCAAGCGCGACGACCTGCGCCTGTACAAATCCGAGGTGGAACTGGCCCTGATGTGGCAGGTGAAGCGGGCATTGGACCCGCAGGGCCTGCTCAATCCCGGGAAGATGCTGCCGGCGGTATGAGGCCGGGCTGACAACAGGCTCCCCAGGCTTTCACCGATTGCCAGTGCCGGCGGCGGCGGTTCAGATGGGGGCTGCCTTCACCAACCCTGCCGCCGCCATGAACCCTTCTCTCAGCCGTCGCCAGACCTTGGGCGACATCCTGCGCCGTACTGCGCAGCGCCTGCCGAACAAGACCGCCATCGTGTGCGGTGCCACCCGCTGGAGTTACAGCGAATTCGACGCCCTGGTCACCCGCCTGGCGGCCGGCCTGGCCCAACAGGGCATTGCCCCTGGCGACAACGTGGCCCTGCTGGCGCGCAACTCACACGCCTTTGCGGCCATGCGCTTTGCCCTGGCCCGCCTGGGGGCCGTGCTGGTGCCGATCAACTTCATGCTCAAGGCCGACGAGGTGGCGTTCATCCTGCGCCACGCAGGTGCGCGCACCCTGGCCACCGACTCCGAGTTTGCCCCGGTGGCACGCCAGGCCGCCACCTTGCAGACCCAGGTGCGGCAGTTCATCTGGCTGCCCAGCGAGGAGCCCACTGAGCCCGAACCCGACATGCTCGATTTCGACCACCTGGCGCGCTGTGACGCAACGCTTCAGGCCACTGGCCCCGACAGCACCGATCTGGCCCAGATCGTCTACACCAGCGGCACCGAGTCCAGCCCCAAGGGCGCCATGCTGACCCACGATGCGGTGTTGTGGCAGTACGTGAGCTGCGTGATGGACGCAGCCATTGCCCGCGACGACCTGATGCTGCATGCCCTGCCGCTGTACCACTGCGCCCAGCTAGACGTGTTCTTCGGGCCCGCCATTTACGTGGGCGCCACCAACATCATCACCGGGCGGCCAGTCGCCGATCGCTTGCTGGACCTGATCGAAACCCACCGCATCACCAGCTTCTTTGCCCCGCCCACGGTATGGATTGCCCTGCTGCGCTCGCCCGCCTTCAGCGAACAGCGGCTGGCCAGCCTGGCCAAGGGCTATTACGGCGCCTCGATCATGCCAGTGGAGGTGCTCAAGGAACTGGCCCAGCGCCTGCCGCGCGTGCAACTGTGGAACCTGTATGGCCAGACCGAGATCGCGCCCCTGGCCACCATGCTGGGCCCCGAAGACCAGCTGCGCAAACCGGGCTCGTGCGGGCGCGCCGTCACCAATGTGGAGACCCGGGTGGTCGATGACCAGATGCGCGATGTGGCCGCCGGCGAGGTGGGCGAGATCGTGCACCGCTCGCCGCATCTGATGCTGGGCTACTTCCATGACGAAGAACGCACCCGGGCCGCCTTTGAGGGCGGTTGGTTCCACAGCGGCGACCTGGCCACGGTGGACGCCGAGGGCTACATCACGGTGGTCGACCGCAAGAAGGACATGATCAAGACCGGTGGCGAAAACGTGGCCAGCCGCGAGGTCGAAGAAACCATCTACCGCCTGCCCCAGGTCAGCGAGGTGGCAGTGGTAGGCCTGCCCGACGCCCGCTGGGTCGAGGCGGTGACCGCCGTGGTGGTGGTGAAGGCCGGCCTGGCCCTGAATGAGGCTGAGGTGATGGCCCATTGCAGCGCCCACCTGGCCGGCTTCAAATGCCCCAAGCGCGTGGTGTTTGTCGAGGCCCTGCCCAAGAACCCCAGTGGCAAGCTGCTGAAGCGGCAATTGCGCTTGGAGTTGAATGAGGCAGGCGCCGGCTAGACGCTGCATCTTGTCGGCGACACGACTTGAATTTGACACCCCTGCACAAGGGGCTTTGATATTGCATGTTGCAAATTCAACTCCACCATGATGCAATTGCATCATCATAAGGAGAACCCTGGATGTCCAGCCTGACCTCAAAACGCCCCTCAACGAGAGCCGAGCAGCGTCTACAAGACTACAGGGCGCTCATGGCCATCATCGTCTCTGGCGGGCACGGAACGGCCTGCAAAGAGTCTGAATCCTCTGGTTCGACTTTCCGGCTTCCGGATCTGGATGCTCTGATCACGGTGAATTCGATCCCCGCAACCACAGCCCATTGCATCGTGCGTCAGGGGATCCCCAGTCGCTCCTTGGTTGCGCTCGGTGAGTACTTGGGGATTGGCAAAGGGGCCCTGGCCGAACTGGTAGATCTGGACAGAGCCACGGCGTTCCGAAAGGTGGCCGTGGAGAAGCCCCTTCCGATGCATGCCGCTGAGAGCGTGCTGCGCCTGCTGGAGTTGAACCAACTGGCCGAGGACACTTTTGAGAGCCCGGAGGAGGCGGCGGCGTGGTTGCGTCGCGGCCATCCGATGTTGGGCGGTGAATCGCCCTTGGATTGGGCAAGGACGGCCTACGGGGCTGAGCGCGCGAAGGAAATACTGATCGCTGTGAAGTACGGCGGTGCAGTTTGACCTCGGTGTTTCGCATCGGCTTCTGCAGAGCCCCTGTCCCCGCCTTACCCGTGTTGCTTGCGGAGTTGGGTCTTGGTTCTACCCTGGCCAACGGACGCTGGCACACCCGAGGCCCGCTGCAGATGGTCTACGCCGGTAGCACCCGCTCCCTGTGCCAGCTGGAAATGCGAGTCCATGCCAACGGGTCCAATCCCAAGAATCAGGTTCTGATGCGTCTGGATTTGCCTGCAGGAGCCGAGCTGCCAAGCGTGCACGATTTAGGACTGCACGGCGATTGGCGCAACAACGAGGCGGCGACACGCGCCATCGGTGACCACTGGCTTGCTGGAGGGCTCTCTCTCGGTCTGTGGGTCCCTTCGTTTGTGGAGCCGAGAGAATTCAACCTGCTCATCAATCCCCAAGTGCCCGCCTACGCGAGCATCGTGGTCGATATCGAACGCAACCCCTTCGTTTTCGACCCCCGCCTCTTCTCTGGGTCTTGATGTGAGCTGCAGCGCTACCGTTTGACCTCAATCGGTCAACCTCGGATCAAGCCTCACCCCGGCAACTCCATCCGATACCCCACCCCATACACCGACACAATGCCCGAGCCCTCAGGGCGCAGGCGCTCGATCTTCTTGCGCAGGTTCTTGATGTGGCTGTCGATCACCCGGTCGCTCACGTCGCGCAGGTCGCCCTCGTGCACCTCATCAAGCAGGCGGCTGCGCTCCAGCACCTGGCCGGGGCGCGACAGCAACAAGCGCAGCAGGCGAAACTCAACCGCAGTCAGGCCCAGGGGCTGGCGCTGCCAACGCACCTGCAGGGCCGACTCGTCCACCACAAAGCCCTGTTCGGGCGGCCAGGCCGCCTGGGCCAGTCGACCTTCGGCGCGGCGCAGCAAGGCATTCAACCGGGCCACCACCTCGCGCGGGCTGAAGGGCTTGCAGACATAGTCGTCAGCGCCGGTCTCCAGGCCTTCCAGGCGATCGATCTCGTCGACACGGGCCGTGATCATCATCACCGGCACGTCGGAGAAAGCACGCAGCTCGCGGCAGACCGACAGGCCGTCCTGGTCGGGCAGCGTGAGGTCCAGCAGCACGGCCGAGGGCTGCAGCTCGCGAACACAGGGGCAGACCTGCCGCCCCTCCGACAACCAGACCCCCCGGAAGCCCTGGGCCCCCAGGTAATTGCTGAGCATGTCGGCGATCTTGAAGTCGTCCTCCACCACCAGCACGGTGCGTTTCGGGGCAGAGACTGGGGGGGCGGCAGGGGTTGACATGACGGGGTTAGGAACTCAGGCGGGTTGACGGGGCAGTTCGATGTCCATGCGCAGGCCGCCCAGCGGGCTGAGGCTGGCCGCGATGCGGCCCTGGTGGGCCTTGACGATGGCCTGGGCAATGGCCAGGCCCAGGCCGCTACCGGCCGAGCCTGGGCGCTGGCGCAGGCGGGCGCCCTCGGTGCGAAACAGCGGCTCAAACAGGCGGTGCAACTGTTCGGGCGCCACGCCCGGGGCACTGTCTTCGACGATGAAACGCACGCCCAAGGCGCTGGCCTCACAGCGCAGACGCACCAGGCCGGGTGCATCGGTGTAGCTCAGACTGTTGTCGATCAGGTTGGCCAGCATCTGCTCGATGCGGCCCAGGTCCCAGCACACGGCAATGGGCTCGTCCAGCACCAGCAGTTCCAGACGCAGGCCCTGGCGCGCTGCCTGCCCCTCGAAACGGTGCGCGCAGCGTTGCACCAACTCAGCCGCGTTGCCGTCACGCCACACACAATGCAGCTCGCCCATGTCCGACAGGGCCAGGGTGTGCAGATCGTTGACCAGGCGGCCCAGCTTGAGCACCTCTTCGCGCAGGCTGGCCAACACTTCGGGCGTGGCCTGTCGGGCCCCGTCCTCGATGGATTCGAGTTCGCCTTGCAGGACCGACAAAGGTGTGCGCAGCTCGTGTGAGACCTGGGCGATCCAGGTTCGGCGGGCGTTTTCCTGGCTGGCCAGGGTCTGGCCCATCACGTTCATGTCGGCCATCAACGCCGCGATCTCGGTGGCGCCTCGGGGCTTGAGCTGGGCCGTGAAGTCACCACGGGCCATGCGCCGGGCGGCAGCTTGCACCGCGCGCAATGGCGCGCTCCAGCCCCGAGCAATCAGCACCGCCGCCGCCAAGGCCAGCAACACCGTGACCGCCAGGGCCCAGGCCAGGCGCCCGTACTGTTGGCGCAGAAAGACCGAGTCGGCCGAGCCCTCGGCCGGGCGCAGGTTGAGGCTGGCGTAGCCGATCACCTGGCCTTGCCATTGGATGGCGTGCGTCAGCACCTCGTCCCCCGGCGGTGGGGCGGCTCCCGCCAGGCGCCGGTGGTTCTTGTCGAAAATCTGCACCCGCCCCGCCATGCTGCCCGGCGGATGCGGCAAGGGATGCGGCGGCGACCAAGCCTCGGTGGCCGCCTGGGCGGTGCCAGGCTGGACCAGCAGATCCACCCAGCCGGCCAAGCCGGCCGGCAACGAAGAGACGGGCCCGGGGCCCCAGCCGGGCTCGGGCGCCCGCGGGCGCGGCGGGTGAGGTGGGTGAGCTGGGGGAGGCGGCCGCCCCCACCCTGAACCCGGGCCTTGCCCAGGGTGCGGAGGCGGTGGCCGCCAGCCGGGCGCGGGCGGCTCGGGCCAGGGGGGAGGGCCGCCCTGTGGCTGTGGCTGTGGCTGTGGCTGTGGCTGTGGCTGTGGCTGCGGTTGCGGTTGCGGTTGCGGTTGCGGTTGCGACCAGGAGGGTGCCGTGACCGGAGGAGCACCGGACGACGGATCGGCTGCCGGCCGGGGCGCTGCGGGCTCCGGCAGCGGCGGGCGGGGGCGATCGCCCTGCAACAGCAGTTCGTGCTCATCCACCAGTTGGCGCATGGCCTCGGGGGCATGGTCCAGCCATTGCAGGCTGGGGTCTTTCTCTGCGTGGCGCTCGACCACACCGATGAAGCGGTCCAGCTCCTGCTCCTCGCGGGCGCGCAGGTAGTCGTTGAAGCCGTTGCGCAGGCTGATGGCCATCACCGTGCCCAAGCCCAATGTCGAGGCGAGCACGGCCGCCAGCAGCAGCAGCGCCAATTGCTGGGCCAGGCCTAGACGCATGGCGGGTACCGGCGAGAGCGCCACGGAAAGCGACAGGCGGGGCAGGTCATGGCGCAGTGTAGCCGTCGCTCAGGGTGCCCAGAAACACCACCAGGTCATTGATCTCGGCCGGGGTCAGCACGGGCCCCTGGGCCGCACGGCGGTTGAACGGTGGCCGCTGGGTTTCGAGGTTGGCCTGGTAGGTGGCCGGCAGGTCATTCGGCACACCGCTGGGGCCGTACCAGTGCTGCGGGTTGCTGACGCGGGTCGAATAGAAGGCCACCACATCATGCAGGTCGCTGAAAAAGCCGTTGTGCATGTAGCGCTGGCGCAAGGCCACATTGCGCAGCGAGGGCATGCGGAACTTGCCACAGAGGCTGGCCACGTCCACGCCGACCGGCGGCGTGGGGGCGGCGCGCTTGGGGCCGCACAGACCCAGATCGAAGAACGCCGGGTTGGCATTGGCCGGGATGGCCGGGTTGCGCGGCACGCCGGTGGCCATGTAGCTGAAATCGGTGAAGGGGGAATCCAGCGGATTGCCGGTCGCGGGGTTGGCCCGATGGCAACCCGCGCAGTTGCCGCGCTGGCGATCCACGAACAGATTCAGGCCCCGCTGTTCGGCCGGCGTGAAGGTGGCTTGTTGCCGCACGACGGCGTCGTACTTGGAGGTGAAGGGCTGCAGCAGCTGCGATTGCTCGAAGGCCTGCAGGGCCTGCCCGATGGCGGCAAAGGCCTGGGCTGGCGTGCTGAACACCGAGTTGCCGAACTGCGCCATGAAAGCCGGTGCATAGGCCGCCTGGGCTACGGCCCGCACCACGGCGCCGGCGTCGGGGTTGTTCATCTCGGAGGGTTCAAGAAACGGCCCCAAGGCCTGCTGGGCCAGGGTGTCGGCGCGCCCGTCCCAGAACAGGCCGCCACGGGCGATCACCCCCTGCCCGTTGGCGGCGGGCACAAAGCCGAAGGCGGGCGTGCGGGCACTGTAGGCATTGGAGAGCGAGTTGCGCAGACCGATCGAGCCCGGCAGGCTGCCCACCGCCACGCCAAAATTGCCGCCGTGGTTGTCGGCGAAGCCCTTGCCCGGGGTGTGGCACGAAGCGCAGGAGGTGCCCCGGGGCACCGACAGATTGCCGTCGTTGAAGATCTGCTGCCCCAGCTGGGCCAAGGGCGACAAGGGCGACAAGGGCGACAAGGGCACGGTGGCACGGGCCGTGACCGTCACCGGGGCATCCAGGGCGGCCAGGTCGACGGTGCTGCTGGCGGCCAAGGCCCCGTTGCCCGGATCACCGCCACCGCCGCAGGCACTGAGCAGCGCAGCGAGTCCGATCAAGGTGGCCGACCGGGCCAGTTCGCGCAAGGACGATTCGACGGGATGAGGATGCATGGCTGACTCCGTGGAGGATTTGTATCAGCAATGTATCGATCGAATCTGGATGAATTGTGGAGCCAGCTCCGTGAAATCCCGTGGGCCGGTGCCCTCGCCCCGTCGAGGGTTCGGCAACTGAACTCAGGTGCTCAAAACGATGACCCCGATCGGCTCAGGGCCGCAAACCGCCCACCCCCGCCGGCCCCAGCAGGGGCCCATAACGCAGCCCGATGTAGGCGTGCTCACGCATCAGCATCTCCACCCTCGCCGACTCACCGCGCAACAGGGCATCGAACACCAGTTGATGCTGCAACTGGGCCACTCGCAGTTTCTGGTATTCGCGGTCGAGCGCCAGCTTGTCGATCTGGATCGAGCCGGCCGAGGCAAAAGGCAAGTGGTTGTTGCGCGTGATGGCGTCGCCGATCACCTGGCTGCCGGCCGCCCCCACGATGGCGTTGTGGAAGCTGTCGTTGAGCGCGCTCCAGGCAGCCACGCTCTCCAGTTGCAGGGCACCCGGGGCCAGCACCCGCTCGCCCTCGTCCAGGCAGGCCTGCAAGCGCTCGCGCAGCGTCGCATCGAGCCCGCGCTCGGCCAGGCGCCGTGCGGCCAAGCCTTCGAGCACGCCCCGCACCTCCAGCGCGCACAGCACGTCGGCCTCGGAAAAATCGCGCACCACCAGGCCGCGCTTGCCGGTCTTTTCGAGCAGGCCCTCTTGCTCCAGCGTGCGAAAGGCCAGCCGGATGGGGGTGCGTGAAACGCCCAGCGCCTCGGCCACCGCCTCTTCGGCCAGGCGCGCACCCGGCGGAAAGTGCCCATCCATGATGAGCTGGCGCAGACTGGCCACGACACTGAGCGAATCGGCGGACGCGGGCCTTATTGGATCCATTTTTAAGATTTCTTTTGTGTTTTCAGACATTATTTTCTAGAATTGGATCCAATAAATCCAACCCACCTGCGAAAGAGACAAGCAATGTTCCCTCAAGATACCTGGTATGTGGCCTGCACGCCCGACGAAATCAGCGACAAACCCCTGGGCCGAATGATCTGTGGGCACCGCATGGTGTTTTACCGCGGGCCCGAACAGCAGGCGGTGGCGCTGGAAGATTTCTGCCCGCACCGGGGCGCCCCGTTGTCGCTGGGCAAGGTGTGCGAGGGCAAGCTGGTGTGCGGCTACCACGGACTGGAGATGGGCTGCGATGGCAAGACGGTGGCCATGCCCGGCCAGCGTGTGCACGCCTTCCCGGGCGTGCGCCCCTTCCCGGTGGTGGAGCGCTACGGCTTCATCTGGGTCTGGCCCGGTGATGCGGCCAAGGCCGACCCGGCCCTGATCCCGCACCTGGAGTGGGCCGTCAGCCCCGAATGGGCCTATGGCGGTGGCCTGTACCACATCGGTTGCGACTATCGCCTGATGATCGACAACCTGATGGACCTGACGCACGAAACCTATGTGCACAGCACCAGCATCGGCCAGAAAGAGATCGACGAAACCCCTTGCCGCACCCGGGTCGAAGGCGACGAGGTGATCACCAGCCGCTTCATGGAAGGCATCCAGCCCCCGCCCTTCTGGCAGATGGCACTGCGCATGAACGGCCTGCCTGATGACCAGCCGGTGGACCGCTGGCAGATCTGCCACTTCACGCCGCCCAGCCATGTGCTGATCGAGGTGGGCGTGGCCCTGGCCGGCCACGGTGGCTACGACGCCCCCGAGGCAGTCAAGGCCTCCAGCATCGTGGTCGACTTCATCACCCCCGAGACCGAGACCTCGATCTGGTATTTCTGGGGCATGGCGCGGCACTTCAAGCCGCAGGATGCCGCACTCACCGCGCAGATCCGCCAGGGCCAGGGAGGCATCTTTGCCGAAGACCAGGAAATGCTGGAGCGCCAGCAGCAAAACCTGCTGCAATGGCCCAACCGCAAGCTGTTGATGCTCAACATCGACGCCGGCGGCGTGCAGGCACGCAAAATCCTGGACCGCATCATGGCCGCAGAGCAGGCCGGTACCAGCGCATGAACGAAGCCCTGCTGACCCTGCGCGTGGTGCGCAAACAGGCCGCCACCGAACGCATCTGCACGCTGGAGCTGGAAGCACTGCCAGGCCAGACCTTGCCCCCCTTCAGCCCGGGGGCCCACCTGGAGCTGCAGTTGGGCGAGGGGCTGGTGCGCCAATACTCGCTGGTCAATGCGCCGGCTGAGAACCGGGTCTACCGCCTGGGCGTGTTGCTCGACCCGGCGTCGCGCGGCGGCTCACGGACCGTGCATGAGGCCGTGCAGCCTGGGCAAACCCTGCAGGTGCGTGGCCCGCGCAACCACTTTGAGTTGGCCCCATCGGCAAGCCACCACCTGCTGCTGGCCGGGGGCATCGGCATCACGCCGCTGCTGAGCATGGCCCAGCACCTGGCGCACCCTGATCAGCAGGCGACCGGCGCCCGCTTCAGCCTGCACTACGCCGCCCGCTCACGCGCCCAGGCGGCCTACCTGGAACGCCTGGCAGAACCCGATCTGGCCGCGCGGGTGCAGCACCACTTTGACGACGGCCCGCCGGAGCAAAGGCTGGACCTGAACGCACTGCTGGCCCACCCCGAGCCCGGCACCCATGTGTACGTGTGCGGCCCGCAGGGCTTCATCGAAGCCACCCTGGCCGCCGCTCGCAGCGCCGGCTGGCCCGAAGCGCAGTTGCATTACGAATACTTTGGTGCCAGTGTGCAGACCCAGGCGGGCGACCGCGGCTTCGAGATTGAACTGGCGCGCAGCGGCAAGACCGTGTGGGTGGCCCCTGATTGCAGCGCCGCCGACGCCCTCACTGCGGCCGGTGTGCCATTGATGACGGCCTGCCTGCAAGGCGTGTGCGGCACCTGCCTGACCCCCGTTCTGGCCGGTCAGCCCGAGCACCGCGATGCCTACCTGAGCGCCGAGGAAAAGGCCGCGAACCAGCAGTTCCTGCCGTGTTGCTCGCGCGCGCTGTCAGAGCGCCTGGTGCTGGACCTCTGAGGCGGGGGCCGGGCAGCCCCTGGGCTGCTGGCATGGCGCGCATCAAGCCCCCACCATCATCCATCCACGGGGTTCAGCGGCGTTTGCAGGGTCAGCTGATAGAAGGCCAGATCCAGCCAGCGCCCAAACTTGAATCCCACCTGCGGCAAGGTGCCGACATGCTGAAAGCCCAGGCGCTTGTGCAGCGCGATGCTGCCGGCATTGGCGGCATCAATCGCGTCAACCAGGGCGTGCACATCCGACTGGCCTGCCGCTTCGATCAGCGCCTGCATCACCTGCACGCCCAGGCCCTTGCCCCGGTGGTCTTTGTGCACGTACACCGAGTGCTCCACCGTGTACTTGTAGGCGGGCCAGGCGCGAAACGTGCCATAGCTGCCAAAGGCCAGCAGCGTGCCCGCCCCATCCTCGACGCCGATCACCGGAAAGTGGGCTTTTTGCTTGTTGGCAAACCAGGTCTCCATGCTGGCCGGCGAGCGGGGCTGGTAGTCATACAAGGCGGTCGAGCTTTCGATGGCCTGATTGAAGATGTCGAGAATGGCCTGGGCGTGGCGCTCTGGCGTGCACTGGACAAGGTGGTGCTGGGTCATGCAAAACTCCCATGAGGGGCTGGGGTCAGGATGGGTGTCTGGGCGGGCGCGATCAGGGCCAGCAGATAGCGTGCGGGGGCAGCACCGGGGTTGTGAAAGGTGATTCGGGACCCCAGGGTGATGAGCAGGCAATCCCCGGGCGCCAGTGGCCAGCGCTCGGGGGGCACGCTCACTTCCATCACCCCCTCCAACAACCAGAGCTGCTGCTGGGTGGGCGCCTTGCGCACCGGGTTGTCAAACACCACGGTTTCACCCGGCGGAAAGGTCACCTCCACCAAATCCAGCGGGGTGTCGCTGCCCGTCGGCGTCAGGTGGCGCCGCACATAGCCCGAAGCGGGGTCGGTCCAGACCGGCTGATCGGCCCGCCGCGCCAGGGGCTCGGGCGCTGGGCCGGCTGCGGTGCCGGCAAACAGCGCGGCCAATGAGATACCAAACCCATCGGCCATGGCCGGCACCAAGCAACGGGTCAACCAGCACCACTTGGCCCTGGCCGACTCCCCCGGCGCCCCCCTCCGATCTCAGCCTTCAAGTACACCAGCCGTGGCAAGCTGGTGGCTGTGATCACCAGCACCGCCGTGCCGGGCCTGGGCAGCATCGGCCCGCTGGCCGCCAAGCCGGCCACGGAGAGCAAGAGCGTGCGGCCCAAGAAATAACGGCGCAGACGGTCACGGAAGCGAATGTGACGCCAAGCCAAGACTGAGCGGCCAAAGTGCCGTGCTACTTTTCGGTAGACCCATTCGTCAGCATGTCCCGTGCCCCGCCGATCCAATCGCTAGGATGTCGCACCCACTGCGCAGATCGTCTGTGGCTTCGATAGACTCCGTGAAACCTTGACGCTCTATGAGCCCATGATGATGTTCTTGAACCGCAGGCGAGTCTTCCTGGCAGTGCTGTCAGCCCTCTTCTCACCCTTTGGCAGATCAACCGAGGTGAGGGCTGCAGCGCGCAGTCAAACCCTGCCGTCTCGTGCACGCCCCGGGAGCAGCGCATGGCCAGCGCAAGAGAAATGGGCAGACCTTCGCGCGCAAGTCGGTGACGCCCTCATCGAGGTGCGATCACCTCTTGTAGCGTGTGCCGCCAGCAGCGGTACCTCGTGTACAGCGCTGTTCCAAAACCTGAAGAACCCCTACTTCATCAGCGATGAGCCGGGGCTGACGCAGACACTGGGCTGGGTGGATGGCTGGACCTCGATGCCCAGTGTTTATGCCGTCGCGGCACGACAAGCTGCTGATGTGGTGGCTGCCGTTGATTTCGCCCGTCAGAACAAGCTCCGCCTGGTGATCAAAGGCGGCGGACACAGCTACCAGGGAACTTCGAATGCACCTGATTCGCTGTTGGTGTGGACTCGGCAGCTCAGACAGATCCATCTGCACGAGGCCTTCACAGCGCAAGGCTGCGAGGGTCATGCCACCCCGGTTCGCGCGGTCACCGTGGGCTCTGGGGCTTTGTGGGGTGAGGTCTACGATGCCGTGGTCACCCACGGCGGCGCTTATGTGCAGGGCGGCGGCTGCCTGAGTGTGGGTGTCGGGGGCCTCATTCAGAGCGGCGGCTTTGGAAGTTTCTCGAAGGCATTCGGCCTGGCGGCGGCAAGCCTGATCGAAGCACAGGTCGTGACGGCAGACGGCTTGCTCCGGACCGCGAACGCCAGAACAAACCCAGACCTCTTTTGGGCCTTGAAAGGTGGCGGTGGCGGAACCTTCGGCGTGGTGACTCAGCTCACACTCAAGGTTCACCCGCTGCCAGAGACCTTTGGCGCGGTCAATTTCACGGTTCGAGCCACCTCGCAGGAGGCCTACAGAAGCCTGATTGCACTGGTGGTTGATTTTCTTGCCAAGAGATTGGTGAGCCCGCACTGGGGCGAGCAGATCCGGTTCACCGGCTTGACGATCAAGGTGTCCATGGTGTTTCAGGGGCTCACACGCCACGAGGCCAAGGAAGTATGGCAAGAGTTCTTCGACGCATTGGACCGTGCGCCGGAGCTGTACCAGCTTGATTTCGCTCCCCTGAAGATCCTCTCTACGTCTGCCCGGACATTTTTTTCACCCACCCTGCTCAAGCGTGTACTTGGTTTGATTCGGCGCGACGATCGGCCAGGAGCCCCGGCCACCAATGTCTTCTGGCCCGGCGACCAAGGCCAAGCCGGCCAGGTGTTGCACGGCTTTGATTCGGTGTGGCTGCCAGAGTCGCTGCTCCAGCCCGCTCGCCGGGTCGAACTTTTGGACGCGTTGATGAGGGCGGCCTCTCACTGGGGGCTGTCACTCCATCTGAACAAGGGACTGGCCGGAGCCCCAAGCGATGTGGTTGATGCCGCCCGCGACACGGCGATCAACCCGGCAGTGCTCAGTGCATTTGCCCTGGCCATCAGTGGCGCCGAAGAACCCCCTGCGTACCCGGGTATTGCAGGCCACGAGCCAGATGAGGCTTCCGCCCGAAAACGGAGGACCGCTGTCAGCGCCTGCATGGCAGAGTTGCGAAAACTGGTGGGCTTCGATGCGTCGTACCTTGCAGAAAGCAACTACTTCGAGCCCGCCTGGGCAGATGCATTCTGGGGCGAGCACCACAAGCGATTGCAGCAGGTGAAGGCACTCTACGATCCCGACGACCTTTTCATCGTGCACCACGGCATCGGCAGCGAACGATGGAGCGCTGACGGCTTTCAAAAGACGCCCTGGCGAGGGGCGGTGAATGGGGCCACTGTTCAATGAAAAGGCACATCACCTGGCATGCTTGCGTCCTGCCATTGCAATGCTCAATTCAATTCACCGGCACCGTGCCATCCTCGATTTTCAGCCCGTGAGCCTCTCCCTCGGAATAGACCACATTTACATCCGCGTGAAGAACCTGGATGACGAGCTTGATCTATTTTCGGGAATACTGGGGCTTCCCCTGAGTTGGCCTGTCCGCACCGAAACGTTCGCTCGCTATGCATGGGTCAATGCCGGCAACGTCCAACTGGAACTGTGGCAAGCGCTATCCGACAACGACCTTCCACAGGGCACAAAATTACCTTGCTTTGCTGGAATCGCTCTCTGGCCATCCGATATTCAAAACGTCTCTCAAACTCTCGAAGCTCAGGGCGTTGGATGCCAAGCCCTCAAGACGTGGCAAACACCTGGGCGAGATGGGCAGCTTGAGAACAATTTCACCAACTGCCTGGTCACTGATGCGTCAGGTCCTGGATGCCAGGTTTTCTTTTGCCATTGGAATCCACAAGCCCCCATTTCACCGTGGCCAAAAGGCGAATCCACAGCCGAACGGCGCGCGCGATTCGCAGCTGAGTTGGATGCGCTGTCGGGTGGTCTACTCGGCATCCAGGGGTTGCACTCGATTCATTTAGAGACTATCGACACGGCATCGACGGCGAATGCGTGGGCATGCATCGGCGGATCCGTCGGTCTTGCCTCGCCAGGAGTAGGCCTCACGCTATCGCCGGGCCCGGAGCTTCGAATCGCGGCCCTGACATGGCGCGTGAGTGATCTGGCTCACGCCGAATTCGTACTTGAAGATCGCGGCATGGGCACTAGGCCAGACGGCGCCATTCTCTGGATTGACCAGTGTTCGACCCACGGACTGCGTCTCGGTCTGATCGGCCCGTAAGGTGTCCCAATGAGATCCTTCCCGGAAGTATCGCAACTGGAAATTGAGACCTTCTTCAATGCAAGGCTGGTACAACCCATCAGCGCCATCCGCATCCCCACGTTTCTCGGACGCCACCAAGTATTCGAGTTGGCGCCGCTGTAACTGATCGCAAAGATATTGCATGTCTCTCCCTCGAAGAGGCTGCATGCCGAGTGCGAGTCGATGCGCTTTCTGGACCCACGCGGGATACCGGTGCCCAGGCTGATTGACAGCGGTGATGAACTGGCAGCTTGCCACTGGCTTGTAGCAACCAAACTCCGAGGGGGCGCAGCGGACACAGTTTTCCCCGCGCTTTCTCCACACCGCCGAGAAGACTTGGCTTACAGCCTAGGGGCGCTGTTGGGAAAAATGCATTCGATGCGCCCAGTCGACTCGCTGAAACTTCCGCGAATGGCCGCCTCCGAAAAAGCACAGGCGGCGTTGAAGGCCGACCGTCATCGCCCGACCGATGCCCACGAGGTTTTCAACGCGGCGCTCAAGGTCCTGACGGCAGGCCCATCGAACAGAATCCAGCGACCGATCGTGCTGGTTCACGGCGACTTCTCGCTTCGCAATGTGATGGTCACGCTGCCCGCAGAGGGCACGGCACAGATCGAGGGAATCATTGACTTCGAACGGGCCTTCCTGGGCGACCCCATGGAGGACCTGGCAACCTTGATCCGGCGCGACTTCTGGCCTGACCCCGTGTTGATCAAGGCCGTGCTGGGTGGGTCCGGCTCGGCAGAACTCGGGAGAGAACTCATCGAGTTTGAATTGCTTCAAGAGACCGTGCTGGTTCAACTGTTGGAGATCATGGCCTGGTCTGCACTTGATGATCCAGCGTTCTACCAGCGGACCAAGCAAATTGCAGATGAAATTCTCTTCGCCGATGCTTGGTCGTCTTTGGAGCTGTCAATTTTTCGGTGATAGACCCAGACAGTCATGCCCACGCATTCCTACAAGGCGACCTTGTCCTGGTCATGGCGACCTGGCCATTTGATGCCTACAAATTTCGAAGAAATTTCAGTCACGTCATTGACGTCAACTTTCTCAAAGGCCGGCAGACGGGGATTCATCGTTGCCGTAGGTGCGTATTTCGGTTGCTACTGGACAGTGAGGACGAATTGATGTTGATTTCCATGCAATCCGAACCCACCAATTCCATCTCGATCTGACCCACCCTGTTGCGTGAACTTGAAGCTCACGTTGTGGATAAGTTCTTGGTGTTCCTTTCCTTTTTAGGTTGGGGTTGTTGGGCAGAACTGTTCTTGAATCGGTAGCTGTCGTTGCCGGTTTCAAGAATATGGCAGTGATGGGTGAGTCGGTCCAGCAATGCCGTGGTCATCTTCGCGTCCCCGAACACGCTAGCCCACTCGCTGAAGCTCAGGTTGGTGGTGATCACGACGCTGGTGCGTTCGTAGAGTTTGGACAGCAGATGGAACAGAAGTGCCCCGCCAGAGGCACTGAAGGGCAGGTAGCCCAGCTCATCCAGAATCACCAGGTCGGCATACGCCAGCCGGTGAGCGAGCTGTCCAGCCTTGCCTTGAGCCTTCTCCTCCTCCAATGCGTTGACCAACTCCACCGTTGAGAAGAACCGCACCCTGCGGTGGTGATATTCAATCGCTTGCACGCCCAGGGCTGTGGCAATGTGGGTCTTACCCGTGCCCGGTCCGTCCACGAGCACCACGTTGTTGGCATCTTCCAGGAACTCACAGCGGTGCAACTGCCGAACCAAGGCTTCATTGACCTCGCTGTGGCTGAAGTTGAAGCCCGTCAGGTCTCGATAGGCTGGGAACCTTGCCACCTTGAGCTGATAGGCCACCGAGCGTACCTCCCGTTCGGCGGTCTCGGCCTTGAGCAACTGCGACAGGATGGGCTGCGCAGCGTCAAACGCTGGGGCCCCTTGTTCAGCCAGTTCATTGACCGCCTGAGCCATGCCATGCATCTTGAGCTCTCGCAGCATGATGACGATGGCTGCAATTGCTGGATCATGTCGCATGGCGCACCTCTCTCAACTGGTCATAGCGCAGCACATTGGCCATGGGTTCCACCACCAAGCGCAAGGCTTGGGGGGAAGTGACCGGAGCCGGAGCGGGTCGGCCATCGACCAATCTGTGCAGAACGTTCAGGATGTGCGTCTTGCTGGGAGCCCCGGCCTCCAACGCCAGCTCAACTGCTGCGAGCACCGCCTGCTCATCGTGGTGAAGCACCAGTGCCAGGATCTCCACCATCTCCCGATCTCCTCCTCGCTGCTTGAGCAGCAAGGCCTGCAGCCTCTTGAAGGCCGGGGGTAACTCCTGGAATGGGGCTCCATTGCGCAAAGCGCCAAGTTTGCGCTGGAGGACGGCTAGGTAGTGACGCCAGTCGTAGATCGTCTGGCCTACACCGTGGTGATTGCGCTCAATGACCCGCTGGTGCTCGCATAGCAGCTGCCCTTCAGCCGCCACAACCAGCCGACTGGCATAGACACGCAGGCTAACGGGCCTGTTGGCATACGGGGCCGGGACACTGTAGCGGTTGCGCTCAAAGTGAATCAGGCAGGTGGGTGAGACTCGCTTGGTGTGCTCCACGAAGCCATCAAAGGCCCTTGGCACGGGCATCAGGGCAGAGCGCTCCTGGGCCCAGACGTCCGCAACGGTTCCGGGAAGCTTGCCATGCTCAATCTCGTGCCACAGCGCCTGGCAGCGCTGCTCCAACCAGGCATTGAGGTCGTCCAGCGTTGCAAACGCTGGCACCGACTGCCACAGGCGGTGACGAGCGTCACGCACATTCTTCTCCACCTGCCCCTTCTCCCACCCGGAGGCCGGGTTGCAGAACTCGGCTTCAAACAGGAAGTGGCTGACCATGGCGGCAAAGCGTGCATTGACGTCCCGGTCCTTGCCCTTGCGGACCCGATCCACGGCGGTGCGCATGTTGTCGTAGATGCCCCTGCGAGGTACGCCACCAAGCACCTCAAAGGCGTGGTTGTGAGCGTCAAACAGCATCTCATGGGTCTGCAGGGGGTAGGCACGCAGATAAAAAGCACGGCTGTGGCTGAGCTTGAAGTGGGCCACTTGCAGCTTGGTGCGCACACCGGCGATGACGGCCCAGTCCTCGGACCAGTCAAACTGGAACGCCTCACCGCAATCGAATATGAGGGGCACGAAGGTGCCGCGGCCGGTCGTTTGCTGTGCCTGCATCTGCTGGGCTTGCCAGACTCGGGCGAAGGCCGCCACGCGGTTGTAAGAGCCACTGTAGCCCAGCACCTTCAGGTCAAAGTACATCTGTTTGACGGTGCGTCGCTGCTTGCGACCTCGGGTGGACTCGGTCTTGAGCCAGTCGGCCAGCTTGGTGGCGAACGGATCGAGCTTGCTGGGACTGACCCGCTTGGCATAGCTGGGCTCGGCAGAGTCAGCGCGCAGGTACTTGCGAATGGTGTTGCGAGACAGGCCTGTGCGGCGGGAGATCTCGCGGATGGACAGTTGCTCGCGCAGGGCCCATCGCCTGATGACACTCAGTGTTGCCACGTCTATCACTCCTGGTCTCCTGCTGCCTAAGAAAGCAGCAGGTTAGGGTTAATACGTGGATCAGATTTAGATGGAAATCCTGGGGGTTAGTGGGTCACTTCCAGATGGAAATCAACACAGCGGCCTCCAGGCGTTGGGCTGCACTGCCTCAGGGACCGGGTCTGGGTAACCGCTACCCCCCGCAGCCCTTCAAGACCTACGAGGCATTTCTGGCCCGTTACAAACACAACGGCGGCACGACCCCATGACACCCCTCGTGCCCCACAAGCTCCGCCTCAAACCCCACCATTACCTGTTGGCCCTCATCTGCGTGGCCGCCCTCTCCCCAGCCACAGCAACCACCGCCGCCAAGCTGCACCCCGGCGCCCCCTTTCTACCCACCCGGCAGCACTTGCTCGCCCAGGGCTGGCAGCCGCTGGATGTGCACCTCCAGGCCAACGATGAGTTCATGGGCACCGAGAAGGCGTTGCGGCAACAGGCGATTGCCGAGGTGGAGTCTTGCGCCATGGACCGGGCCATCTGCATCTTCAACTACCGCAAGGGGCGCCAATGCCTGAAGCTGTTCACAGAGGGTGAGCAGGTGGGCAAGATGAAGATTTACCGGTGGACGTGGGATTGTGCCCAAGGGCGATGAGCACCGTTTGGCCGAGCACGCCCGGTGCAAACGGCTTGGGTAGAGTGCAGGTGCCCTGCCATTCGCGGGTTGGCAGGGCAGGCAGCCTCGTCGCCCTGCTGATGCAACGGGGTGGGCCAGCAGGCCGGACTGAAATGGCTGCGAAGACCGACCGTTTGGGTGGTGAAGGCCTCTCGCACTGGGGCTCATCTCAAGGCGAAACCTGGCCCAAGGGCCGGGGGCTTTCATCCAAATCAACACCCGCTGGCCACCACAAAATCCCCAAATGCGCGCACCTTGGCGGAGTGTCTGCGGTGGGGCGGGATCACCAGATGCAGTGGCAGGTCTTGCACGGTCCAGTCTGAGAGCAATGAGGTCAGTTCGCCGCTGGCAAGCTCTTGTTCGAACAGGAACACGGGGGCGTAACCCACGCCGTGCCCGGCCAGCACGGCGGCCCGCACCACTTCACTGGCGTTGGTCTGCAGGTTGCCAGCGGCCCGGATGGTGTGAACGCTGCCGGCTTCGGCATCGGCGCCCGGTCCGGCAATGAAGCTCCAGGCATTTCGGGTGGCCAGCTCGCTGTAGACGATGCAGTTGTGCTGCAGCAGGTCTTCTGGCCTGCGCGGCAACGTGCGCCCTTCAGGCAGCTTGCGCAGGTAGTCGCGGCTGGCGATCAGGCCGCGTCGCGTGGTGCCGATGCGCCTGGCGATCATGCTGCTGTCGGCCAGTTCGCCGATGCGAACGGCCATGTCGACGCCCTCCTCGACCAGATCGATAAAGCCGTCGGCCAGCCGCAGGTCGATGCGCACGCCAGGGTGAAGCGCCAGAAAACGCTGCACCAGCGGGAACAGCTTGAGCCGGCCAAACGCACCGGATGCGGCGATCCTCAGCCAGCCCTGCAACTGCTGCTCTTCTGCACGAAGCTGGGCCTCGGCCTCGGCCACCTCAGACACCAGGCGCCGGGCCTGCTCGAAGTAACGATCCCCGGCCTCGGTGAGCGACAGCGAGCGCGTGGTGCGCGCGAGCAATTGCACGCCCAGCGCGCGCTCCAGCCCCGCAACCTGCTTGCTGATCGCGCTTTGGGAGGTGTTTGTTTCACGCGCGACAGCCGAAAAGCTGCCGGTTTCGACGACCCGAACAAAGGTCTGCATGGCCAGCAATTTGTCCATCGAATGGCCTATTTAAGTCCAGATAGGAATGAATTATAGGAATCGAATGGGTCTATTCGATCGGTTGGGATTGAATCAAAGTGCGTCCATCGCAACACCCGCGGTACTCAGACCGGTTCTTTGATTTTCTCTTCAACCCATCACCAAAGCCTTGAGGAACACCCCATGACCCCCGAAACCACCCACCCCGTCGTCCTTGTCACCGGTGCCCTGACCGGCATCGGCCGTGCAACAGCGCTGGCATTTGCCCGCGAAGGCAGTCACCTGGCCATCAGCGGCCGCCGCGAGGCCGAAGGCCAGGCACTGGCAGCCGAGTTGCGCGCGCTGGGGGCACAGGCCGAGTTCTTTCGCGCCGATGTGCGTGACGAGGCCGAGGTCCGGGGCTTGGTCGAGCAGACCGTTCAGCGCTTCGGCCGGCTGGACATCGCCATCAACAATGCCGGCGTTGAAGGCGAGATGGGCCCGATCACGGAACAGGGCGTTGACAACTTCGCCCATACCTTCAACACCAATGTGCTGGGTACGCTGCTGTGCCTCAAACATGAGCTGCGCACCATGCTCAAGCAAGGCAGCGGCAGCATCGTCAACCTGTCGTCCATTGCGGGGCAGGTGGGGGCTGCAGGCGCTTCGGTCTACGTGGCCAGCAAGCACGCGGTCGAAGGCCTGACCAAGACAGCGGCACTCGAAGTGGCGGCCACCGGTGTGCGGGTGAATGCCGTGGCGCCGGGCCCGGTCGCCACCGCCATGTTGGACCGCTTCGTGGGTGGCAGCGACGAGGCCAAAGCCGGCTTTCTGGCCTCGATGCCTGCCAAGCGCGCCGCCACGGTGGAAGAAATTGCTCAAACCATCGTCTTTGTGGCGGGTGACAAGGCCCGTTACCTGACCGGCCAGTCGATCGTGGTCGATGGTGGATACACCGCCCAGTGAGCGCAACCCATTCCTGAATTCCAGCATTCCTATCCTCCCCGAAAGGCCCCCCGCCATGAACACCCTCCAAGTTCCTACCCGTGACCAGGTCAGCCCCGCCAACCAGGCCATCTTCGACAAGCTGCAAAAGGCGCTGGGCTTTGTGCCCAACCTGTACGCCACGTTCGCCTTGTCCGAGCACGCCCTGGGCAACTACCTGGCTTTCCAGAACGCCAAGAGCAGCATCACCGGCAAGGCTCGTGAAGTGGTCAACCTCGTCGTGAGCCAGGTCAACGGCTGCAAGTACTGCCTGGCCGCGCACACCGCACTCGGTGGCATGGTCGGTTTCAGCCCCGAGCAGATCCTGGAGATCCGTCGCGGTGGTGCCTCATTCGACCCCAAGCTGGACGCCTTGGCCCAACTTGTCAAGCAGGTGGCGGTGGAGCGCGGCCACGCCGACCCGGCCTTGGTGGACGCCTTCTTTGCTGCAGGCTGGACCCAGGAGAACCTGGTCGACACGCTGGTCGTGATCGGCGACAAGGTGGTCAGCAACTACCTGCACTCGACCACACAGATTCCGGTGGACTTTCCCGCCGCACCGGCCCTCTGAGGCGGCCATGGCTGCAACGACTGCACCGGCCCCCCGTCACTTGGCCCTGGGTCTTGCTGTGGGCTTGCTCGCCGCCAGCATCGGGGCGCTGTACACCGTCTTCGCCCGATGGGGCATCGCACAGGGCATGAGCTCTCCGGACCTGACCGTGCTTCGATTCGGCACGGCGGGCCTGGTCACACTGCCGGTGCTGGTCTGGGCCCTGTGGCGTGATGTCGACGCGATGCTGGCACGCTGGCGGGTTTGGCTGCTGATCGCCGTGCTGGCCGGAACGCCTTTCGGACTGCTGATGTTCGGCGCCTTGCAATGGGCGCCATCCAGCCATGCGGCGATCTTTCCATTCGCTGCCATGAGTGTGATGGGCATGCTGCTCAGTGCCTGGGTGCTGGGCGATCCGCTCACCCGTCGGCGTCTGACGGGCATCACCATCGTGTTGGTGGGTCTGGTGGTGCTGTCAGGTGTGACCGCCACGGCCTTCACGGGCCTCACGCTGCTGGGCGATCTGATGTTCATCGCCGCCGGAACCCTCTGGGCCGGTTTTGGCATCGTCCTGCGCCGGCACCAGCTGAACCCCCTGCTGGCCACCGCCGTCATTTCGTTTTCAGCGCTGGTCACCTACGTGCCGGCCTACCTGCTGATGGGCGGCACGGCGCGACTGATGGCGACCGAGCCCCGCGTGCTGGTGGTTGAAGTGCTGGTTCAAGGCCTGATTGCAGGCGCTGGAACGCTCTACAGCTACGCCAAGATGGTGTCCTTGCTGGGCGCCGCACGGGCCGCTGTGTTCCCTGCGCTGGCGCCCGGGCTGGCCGCCCTCATGGCCTGGCCCGTGCTCGGCCGCCTGCCCAGCCCAGCCGAAGGCCTGGGCCTTTTCATCGCCATGTTGGGGCTGCTGATCGCAGTCACACAGACCCGTTTCCCCACCCGTTCACAGGCAACACCATGACCACCTCACTGACCCAAGCCCTGGCCGACTACAAGACCGCCTTCATCGCTCGCGTGGATCCCGCGCGCGTCCAGATGATGGAGGCTGCCACCGATGAACTGCGCGCCACGGGCATCGAACGCTCGGCCCTGCAGGTGGGCGACCCGGCACCAGACCTCACACTGCCCGACGCCCTGGGAAAGCCGGTTCGCCTGTCAGATCTTTGGGCAAGCGGCCCACTCGTGCTGGTGTTCTACCGCGGTGGTTGGTGCCCGTACTGCAACCTGGAGCTGCGAGCCTGGCAGCAACAGCTTGATGAATTGCGCCGCCGAGGCGCTGGCCTGGTCGCGATCTCGCCTCAGACGCCGGACAACTCGCTGTCCACCGCCGAGAAGAACGCCTTGGCCTTCCCGGTCCTGAGCGACTCGGCGCTGGCCGCCGCCCAGGCCTTCGGTGTGGCATTTGAGCTGCCACCCGAGTTGGTGGACCTGTATGGCCGGGTTGGCAATGACCTGCCGACCCTCAATGGCAACGGCCAATGGGTGCTGCCTGTTCCGGCAAGCTATGTGGTTGGCAGGGATGGTCGAATCGCCTGGGCCCACATCGATTCAGACTACCGGCTGCGCGCCGATCCTTTGGATGTCTTGCAAGCAGTTGGGCAGATGGCTTAGCCGCCAGGCTGGCGCACCGCAGCAAAGGCTTCCGAGCGGGCCGGCCCAGGCCGAGGCCGAGGCGATGGCCAGACCCTGGGAGCCGGCAGGGCCTGAATTCGAGAGGGCTCCAACAAGGATCAGGCAAGCACGCGATTCGCCATTAACATGGCGGCCACCAGGCGCTGAAACGAGAGCGCTCAGAACGCTCTATTGATTGCGAGGACATCATGGTTTTCCCAAGTCTGAAGATCGGCTCGCGCCTGGCGCTGGGCTTTGGCGTCATGGTCTTGCTCATGCTGGGCATCGCGTACACCGGCATCCATTCCATCAGTGGCTCGAAGGACGCGATCAGGTCCATCACACAAGACCGTTACCCGCAAATCGTTCGAGCGACCGAACTGCAGGTGACCATCAACGAGCAGGCCCGCATTCTGCGCAACCTGATCATCTCGGCCAAAGACCCGGAGAAGTCGACAGAGTGGCAGCGCCAGATCGACGAAAAGGCAAAGCGCGGGGGCGAGATCATTGACCGCCTCAAGGCCGACATGACCCACCCCAAGGCCTTGGAGCTGTTGAATGACCTGATCGTCAAACGAGAGGCTTACGCCAAAGCCCGGGCTGACCTGATGTCGTTCCTGGCCATCGGCAAGGTCGAGGAAGCCGGTGTTTACATTTTTGACGACTTCCAGAAGCCGCAAGATGATTACTTTGCAGCGGTGGCGGCTTTCACGGCCTACCAGGAAGCGCTGATGAAGGAAGACGGTCAACGCGCCGATGACGCTGCTGATCTGGCAATGAAGCTGGCCATCGCGATCTCGGTCGCCGGGGTGTTGGTGGCCGTGGCTGCGGCCTATGTGGTGGCCAAGTCGATTGTGTTGCCACTGAACCGCGCGGTGAAAATTTCCGAGAGCGTCGCCTCGGGAGACCTGACGGCCGATATTCAAGCCCATGGCCAGGACGAGACGGCGGTACTGCTGCGTGCCCTGCAAAGCATGCAGGCCGGCCTGGCCAAAGTGGTCTCGAATGTCCGAGCCAACTCCGAGCGGGTTTCCACCGCAGCCGCCGAGATCGCCCAGGGCAACAACGACCTGTCCATGCGCACCGAGCAACAGGCCAGCTCGCTGGAGCAGACCGCCTCCAGCATGGAAGAACTCAGCGCCACGGTCAAACAAAATGCCGACGCGGCCAGCCAGGCCAACCAGTTGGCCCAGAGTGCGTCCGCCATCGCATCCCAGGGGGGGCAGGTGGTCTCTGACGTGGTCGAAACCATGCGAGGCATCAACGACGCCAGCCGAAAGATCAGCGAGATCATCGGCGTGATCGACGCCATTGCTTTCCAGACCAACATCCTGGCGCTGAACGCGGCCGTCGAAGCGGCCCGGGCCGGTGAACAGGGGCGCGGCTTTGCCGTGGTGGCCAGCGAAGTCCGCTCGCTCGCCGGGCGCAGTGCAGAGGCCGCCAAGGAAATCAAGACCCTGATCAACGCGAACGTCGAACGGGTTGAGCGGGGCACCGACCTGGTCGACAAGGCGGGCGGCACCATGGCCGAAGTGGTCAACAGCATCCGCCGGGTGACCGACATCATTGGCGAAATCAACGCCGCCAGCGCCGAGCAGGCCGCAGGGGTGACCGAGGTGGGCGTGGCGGTCGAAGACATGGACAAGGTGACCCAACAGAACGCCGCGCTGGTCGAACAGATGGCCTCGGCCGCAGACGGCCTGAAGTCACAAGCCCTGGACCTGGTGCAGGCCGTGGCTTCGTTCAAGCTCAATGATTTGCCAGGCCAAGCGTCCCGCCGCGCACCGATGCCCCCACCGGTGCGCATGGTGGCCGCAGCGCCCACGCTGGGCCAGGTGCACCACCTGCCCAAAAAGGCGGCAGCACCCGTGGCACTGCCCAAACCCGCGGGCAACAGCAAAAACACCGCAGCGGGTGGGGCCGACGATCAATGGGAAGCCTTTTGATCGCCTTCGGCGAGGGCCGGCCACCGCACCCCCACCGCACCCCCACCGCATACCCACCTCAGCGCATCTGAAGCTGTGAAGGCTTGGGCACTTCGGGCGCGCACCTGAAATCGTCGGCCTCAAACTGATGAGCCGGGCGGGCTGTCATGGCGGCCAGCCGCTGCAGGTCATCGGTGGCGGGCTTGGGATGGAGGTATGCGCGCATTCCAATGATCCGCGCCGCGCCGTTTTGGGTCGGTGGACAGGACGCCGGCAGGTTCGCAGGCACGCATGCACGCAGGTGGTCAACCAGCAGGTCACCTGCACGTGATTGACGTGGCGCCTGTCGATGAGCGCCATGAAGACATTGACAGCCGGCAGAGTGATCATCTGTCAACGTCGAAGCAAGCTCGCGGCCAACCTGGTCGCTGGGTAACTTGACGCTCTCAAGCCTGGAGATGGCGGCTCGCGACATCCAGGCCTTGAGTCTCCGCGACCAACCATGCCTTGAAGAGCTTGAGCGTCGGAGACTCTGCCTTGTGCTCCGGGTAGGCCAGGTAGTAGGCCCGATCACTGGGGCAGGCATGCTGGATGGGGATGATCAAGCGCCCTGAGGCGATGTCGCTGCCGAGGTCGTATTCCGGCACCAAAGCGACGCCGAGCCCCACGACCGCGGCCTCCAAAGACATGAAGAACAGCTCATAGCTGGGGCCCGCGAGCTCGTTGCCAGGCAGGTACCCCACAGACTCGAACCACTGGCGCCAGGCATAAGGGCGCGTGCTTTGTTGCAGCAGCGGGAATTGGGCCAACTCCTGTGGCGAAAGTGCGCGCCGCGGCGCAATCAGCTCAGGGCTGCAGACCGGGATCAGCGCTTCCTGCATCAGGCAGGTGGTGTTGGCACCGGGCCAGTTGCCATCCCCGGCATAGATGGCAGCATCGATGCGGGTCTCGTCAAACAAGAATGGACGCGTTCGACTGCTCAGGTTGATGGTGATGTCGGGATGCCTCTTCGAAAAGTCGGGCAGGCGAGGGATCAACCAACGGGTCCCGAAGGTCGGTACCACCGCCAGATCCAGACGCCCTCCTCGCCCTTGCCGAGCCATGAGATCCAGCGTGTCGCGCTCGACATCGTCCAGACGCTGGGTCACCTGGCGGTGATAGACCTCGCCCGCTTCGGTCAGCAGCACACCTCGGCGGGTGCGACGGAACAGCTTCACGCCCAGAAACTCTTCCAAGCCCCCGATCTGCCGGCAGATGGCGCTTTGGGTCAAGGCCAATTCGTTGGCGGCCTCGGTGAAGCTGGAGTGGCGGGCGGCGGCTTCGAAAGCGCTCAGAGAACTGGTGCTGGGGATTTTTCTTCGCATCCCGCCATTGTCTTTCGGAGTGCAATAAACGCAAGACATAGTGAGAAGAAATCGTTTGAATGCCCATTTCTTACTGGATAAAGTCCGCCCGACTGATTTAACAAATGAGTTGATTGCAGATCTAAGGGTTTTCCTCAGGCTGCAGAGCCAGGCAGGTGTTCGAAGAGCTTGCCGGCTGTGACGATTTTTTTCTTCGCCTCTGAAAGTCGACCAT
Organism: Curvibacter sp. GW821-FHT09D12; assembly: GCF_059416245.1. Lineage (NCBI taxonomy): Bacteria > Pseudomonadati > Pseudomonadota > Betaproteobacteria > Burkholderiales > Comamonadaceae > Curvibacter > Curvibacter sp. GW821-FHT09D12. The sequence goes on from NZ_JBWKOU010000019.1 coordinate 51,899, forward strand.
GAAGCTTTTGTCGTTCCAACACCAGGGTGTGGCCTCTTGGGGGGCCGTGATCGGCGACCGAGTCGCCGACCTGGGTCGCGCCCATCCGCAATACCCGACCCTGCAGTCCTATCTGAACGCGGGCCGCCTGCCACAACTCGCCCAGGACAGCGCCTGGGTCAAGGCCGACATTGCGCTGGGTGACATCACCTACCTGCCCGTGGTCACCCAACCCGAGAAAATCATCTGCGCCATCCGCAACTACCACGACCACCACAAGGAAGTGGTGGCTGCCGGTCTGGATCGCGAGCTCTCCGACCACCCCCCGATCTTTCTGCGCACCTGGCGTTCGCAGGCCGCTCATGGCCAGGCCATCCTGCGCCCGCATTGCTCGGATTCGCTGGACTGGGAAGGAGAACTGGCCGTGGTGATCGGACGCAGCGGCCGCAACATCCCCGAAGCCCAAGCCCATGACTACGTGGCCGGCTACTCGATCTACAACGACGCCAGCATCCGCGAATGGCAGTTTCACGCCAAAGCCATCGCAGCCGGCAAGAACTTCGAATCCACCGGCGCATTCGGCCCCTGGATGATCACCGCCGACGAGATCGATCCGGCCCGCCCACTCGAACTGAGCACCCGACTCAACGGCGAGCGGATGCAGCACACGAACACCGGGAACATGATCTTCTCGGTGGCGCAACAAATCGCCTACGCCTCCACCATCTTCACCCTGGTCCCCGGTGACGTGATCGTCACCGGCACGCCAGGTGGGGTGGGCTGGAGCAGCAAGCCCCCGCGCTTCATGGTGCCCGGCGATGTGGTCGAAGTCGAGATCGAAGGCATCGGGGTGTTGCGCAACCCCGTGGCACAGGCCGCGCAATAAGGCCCTGGCCCGATCACAAGGAGACAAAGATGACATTGACGCGCAGACGCGCAGGCTTTGCCCTGGGTGCGGCCTGCCTGATGCCCGCCGTGAGCGGCTGGGCTCAGGCCTCCCGTTACCCCGATCGGCCGTTGAGGCTGTTGCACGGCTTTGGCGCCGGCGGCAACGCCGATGCGGTGGCTCGCATCCTGGCCACCGAGTTGGGCAAAGGCCTGGGGCAAGCTGTGGTGGTCGAGCCCAAACCGGGCGCTGGCGGCACGATTGCCGCCGGCACCGTGGCCGCAGCACGCCCCGACGGCTACACCCTGCTGCTGGTCACCGGCGGGCACGCGATCGCAGGTGCCCTGTATGACCGCCTGCCCTACGACACGCTGAAATCATTCCAGGCCGTGTCGGCCCTGACCACCTTCCCCTTTCTGGTCGTGGCCCAGGCCGGTAGCCGGTACACGGGCTTGCAGGATGCCCTCAAGGCAGCGCGGTCTCGAGGTAACGAATTGACCTATGGCTCGGCCGGCGTAGGTACCGGTCAGCACATGGCCGGCGCCCTGCTGGCCCAACAGGCCGGGGTTCAGATGGTTCATGTGCCCTACCGCGGCGAAAGCGCCGCCATGACCGGCTTGCTGGGGGGTGAGATTGACCTGGTTCTGGTGGCCCCGACCGCAGCCGTGCAGCACATCCGATCCGGCAAGCTACAGGCACTGGCCACCACGGGGCCCTCTCGCTGGCCAGGCATGCCTGAGGTCCGCACCGTGGCCGAACAGGGCGTTCCTCAGTTCGATGTCCGCTCCTGGACGGGTTTGCTCGCGCCAGCCGGCCTGCCAAAACCCCTGTTGGAGCGCTTGCAACACGAGGTGCGCAAGGCCCTGGCCGACGAAGCGGTGCGCGCACGGCTCGAAGAGATCACGGGCGGCGAGGTCCGTGCCAGCAGCCCTGCCGAGCTGCAGGCCACGATGCAAAGCGATCTCAAGCGTTGGACCCAGCTGGTCAAAGACGCCCACATTCAAAAGGAGTAATCATGAAAGTCTCGCGCCCGACCCCCGCTCACTTCGGCATCTATGTCTACGATGTCGACCGCATGGTGGACTTCTACACCCGGGTCTTTCGCCTCACCATCACCGACGAAGGCCTCGGCAAGAACTTTGGCAATCGCCTGGTCTTCATGAGTGCAACCGAAGACCAACACCACCAGTTTGTCTTGTCTGGGGGCCGCTCGGCCGAGTCGCCGGTCAGCACGATCATGCAGGCCTCGTTCATCGTGCCCGACCTGGCCGAACTGAGATGGAACCGCGAACAGGCAGCGGCGCTGGGAGCCACCCAGATTCAGCCCATGAACCACGGCAACGCCTGGTCGGTCTATTACTTTGATCCTGAAGGCAACCGGGTCGAGGTCTACATGGACACGCCCTATTACGTCAACCAGCCGTACGGCACCCCCCTGGACCTGGCGAAGACCGAGGAGGAACTGCTGGCCGAAACCTTGGCCATGGTTCGTGAAGACCCCAGCTTCATGCCCCTGGCCGAATGGCAGGAGCGCTTCCGCCAGAAGGGCAACGGAGCGCGCTCATGAAACCCAACTACATCGGCGGGCAATGGCGCGAAGGGGTTCGCGCCGTGCCCAACATCAACCCCTCGGATGTGCGCGACGTCATCGGTGAATTCGCCCAGGCCGATGCAGCACAAGCCCGAGAGGCCGTGGCGGCGGCCCATGCGGCCGCCCCAGCCTGGGCCCAATCCACTCCCCAACAACGCTTTGACGTGCTGGACCGGGTGGGCCATGAGTTGCTGGTCCGCGCCCAGGAACTGGGCGATCTGCTGGCCCGGGAGGAAGGCAAGACCCTTCCCGAGGCCATTGGCGAGGTGACCCGTGCAGGCCAGATCTTCAAATATTTTGCGGGCGAGGCCCTGCGCTTGCGAGGGGATGTGCTGCCTTCGGTGCGCCCAGGCATCACCGTGGAAGTCACCCGGGAGCCACTGGGCGTGGTGAGCCTGATCACCCCCTGGAATTTCCCGATCGCCATACCGGCCTGGAAGATGGCACCCGCCTTGGCCTACGGCAACTGCGTGGTGTTCAAGCCGGCCGAACTGGTGCCCGGCAGCGCCTGGGCCCTGGCCGAAATCCTGTCGCGCAGCGGATTGCCCGATGGCGTGTTCAACCTGGTCATGGGCCGAGGGGCCGAGGTCGGAGCCGTGCTGACCGAAGACCCCCGGGTGGCCGGCGTCAGTTTCACGGGATCGCAAGCCACAGGTCGCCGCCTGGCGCAATCCTGCGCGGCACACGGCATCAAGTTCCAGCTCGAAATGGGTGGCAAGAACCCCCTGATCGTGCTGGACGACGCGGACCTGCCGGTCGCCGTGAACTGTGCCGTGCAAGGGGCCTACTACTCGACAGGCCAGCGCTGCACGGCCACCAGCCGGCTGATTGTCACGGACGGCATCCATGACCGCTTTGTCGCGGCCCTCATGGAACGTCTCGGCCAGTTGAAAGTGGGCGACGCCCGCAGCCCGGACGTGGACATTGGCCCTGTGGTGGACGAACGCCAGCTGGCGGTTGACCTGGGCTATATCGCGTCCGCCAAACATGAAGGCGCCACGCTGGCGTTTGGCGGAGCGCCTGTGGCCCACGACGAGCAGGGCCGACCGGGGTTCTTTCTGACGCCTGCGCTGTTCACTGACACCCACCCCGAGATGAAGATCAACCGCGAAGAGGTCTTCGGCCCGGTGGCCACGGTGCTGCGGGCAGCAGACCTGGATCAGGCCCTCGCGCTGGCCAACGACACGCCCTTCGGGCTCTCCAGCGGCCTCTGCACCACGAGCCTGCGCCATGCCAGTCACTTCAAACGCCACGCCCAGGCGGGCATGGTGATGGTCAACACCCCCACCGCGGGCGCGGACTACCACGTGCCCTTCGGCGGGCGCAAGGCCTCCAGCATGGGGGCTCGCGAGCAAGGCAGCTATGCCAGCGAGTTCTACACCACGGTCAAGACGGCCTATACCGCCGCCTGAGCCCACCACGACATGATTCATACAGCCCATCAAGCCATGATGCACGCCCAAGAGCAGGCCTTTTTGGCGGCCCGCACCTACGCCCGATTCCTGGACCTCCCGGTCCCGCTCGACTTGCTGCGCCAGGTCAGCGAGCTGGCCCAATGGGGGCCGACCTCCATGAACACCCAGCCCGCGCGCTACGTCTTTGTCTGCAGCCCGGAGGGCAGGGCACGCCTGCGAGAGTGCCTGGCACCGGGCAATGTCGACAAGGTCGATTCGGCCCCCGTGACGGTGATCGTCGCCCAGGACTTGCGCTTCTACGAGCACCTGCCGACGCAATTCCCCCACGCCCCACAGGCAGCGCAGAGCTTTGCCACGGACCCGGCGCTGAGCCAGAGCACGGCCCTGCGCAACAGCAGCCTGCAAGGGGCCTACCTGATCATGGCCGCGCGCCTGCTGGGTCTGGACTGCGGGCCCATGAGCGGCTTCAACAGCGCCGCGCTGGACGAGGCGTTTTTCCCGGACAGCGCCTGCCGCAGCAACTTCCTCATCAACCTGGGGTATGGCGACAGCGAGTCCTTGCGCCCCCGCGGCCCTCGGCTGCCGTTCGAAACCGTTTCAACCATTCTGTAAGAGGGATCCCATGCCATTCATTGAAGTCAAGATGCTCGAAGGTGTTCTGCCCGAACACAAGGTGGCCGAATTGATGGAAGCCCTCACCGACGCGGTCGTCCGCGTCGGCGGGGAAGGATTCAGGCCCATGACCCGCTGTGTCGTGCAAGAGGTGCGCAGCGGGTGGTGGGCCGCCGGCGGCAAGCCCCTGAGCACCGGCATGGCCTTGCAAAGTTTGCAGGCCACGGCCCCGGCATCGACGCCAACGCCAACGCCAACACCGACGCGCGGCTCATCCTGAACCCGCCCTGAGCCTGGCCCGCCAGGCTGCGGCGGTGCTCATCTGAGCACAGGCCCGCATTGGATTCCCCTCCCCAACGATCAAGCGGGTGTCTGCACCGGCTGGGGACGTTGCGCGCCTTTCATTCACAACAGGAGACAAAAACATGAACTCATCCAACGGCCTCGTCACAGCCCTGGCGCTCGGTCTGGCCGGCACACTGCCATTGCAGGCAGAGGCCCAGGCACAGACCGCACCGGCGTCAGGTGTCCAGCTTTACGGTCTCATCGATGCCGCCGTGGGCAGCGTCACCAATGCGTCGGGTGTCAATGCACTCGACAAGCCCATCAACAAGCAGTTCAGCGGCGGCTTGTCGACCAGCCATTGGGGATTGCGCGGCCAGGAAGATCTGGGCGATGGGCGCCAGGCCATCTTCGAGCTGTCGGCTTTCATGCGCAACGAATCAGGGGCGGCCGGTCGCAGCGATGCCCTGCCGGCCCCCGTCAATGTGGCAGCAGACCCCTTCTTCTCTCGCGCCGCCTGGGTGGGTTTGAGCGACACCACCCTGGGACGGGTGCGGATCGGCAATGTCACCACACTGCTGTTCACCAACTCGGTCACCAGCAATGCACTGGGCGACAGCACCACGTTCTCACCGATCAACCTGCTGACCTTCATCGGATCACCCCTGTCTGGCGGCACGGCCTGGGCCAACTCCGTGGTGTACGACAGCCCGGTGCGCGCCGGGCTGTCGGGGTCCGTCGCCTATGCCGCCTCGCAGAATCTGGGCGGGCCCAACAGTGCCGTGCGGCTGGCCTATGGGCAAGGTGCTTTCAACTCGTCCATTGCATGGCAAAGCGTCAATCGCAATCCGGTGACGTTTGCCGACGGCACCTCGTCCAACAACACCCGCGCCTGGCAATGGGCCGCCAGTTATGACTTCAGCCCCCTCAAGGTGTTCGGACACCTGGGGCAGATTCAGAATCTGGGCACAGCCGCCGCGCCTCAAGCGGTGCAGTACCGGGTGTGGGACCTGAGTGCCAGCCTGCCCATCGGGGCCGGGCGCTGGATCGCGGGCTATGGCTCACGCACGACGGGCAACACGCCGACGGCGGTGGCGGCCACCGCAGCGGGCGGCAATGTGTCGCGCAAGGTGCTGACCCTGGGCTACGACCACTACCTGTCAGCCCGCACCGAGGTCTACGTGCTGGCCTCGCAGGATCAGACGCAAACCCGGCAACAAGCTGCCACGGTCGGCGCCACAGGCCACAGCTTTGCGCTGGGCATCCGGCACCGCTTCTGATCGCGCCCGGCGCGCCCCGCAGACCACCCTTCGAGCCCCCAAAAGGTCGTGCCGTGGGTGGCTGCGTCACCGCTCCCCCACTCTCCCAATCCCACATTGCCCTTCATGAACTCATCCCCTCTCCGTCGCAGGCGGCTTGTCCAGGCGGCAGCGCTCGCCCTCCTCTTTGGAAAGACTGCGGCCCACGCCCAGGGTGAGCGCAACATCCGAAAGCTCTTCGTCGGCTTTCCGCCAGGGGGCACCGCCGACAGCCTGGCCCGCGCGCTGGCCAGCCAATCTCAGGATCCCCAAGTGGCGTATGTCATCGAGAACAAGTCAGGGGCTGCGGGCCAGCTTGCGGTGCAGGCCACCGTGCAGGCCTTGGCCGACGGCAGCAACCTGCTGTTGACGCCGTCTTCTGTGTTGACGTTGGCGCCTCTGCTCTACAAGACGCCGCTCTTCAATGCACAGCGCGACTTGGTCCCAGTGGCCTGCCTGGGCGAGCATTGTTTTGCCTTGGCCGTGAATGGATCTTCCGGGATCAACAGCTTGCAGAGCTTCCTTCAGTGGGCTCGAACGCACCCGGCACAGGCCACCTACGCGACCCCTGGCCCGGGAAGCGCGCCCCACTTCCTCGGTGTGCAAATGGGTCACGAGCTCGGAGTCACCCTCACCCATGTCCCCTATCGAGGCGTCGCGCCGGGCCTGCAGGACCTGATGGCAGGCCAGGTGGCATGCACCTTCAACCCGCTGCCGACCCTGCTGGACCTTCATCGCAGCGGGCGCATCCGCATTCTGGCGGTCACCAGCCCCCGGCGACTGGCGACGCTGCCCGACACCCCCACCTTCGCTGAATCAGGGCTCGCGGCCCTGCAACTGATCGAGTGGTACGGCCTGTTCGCGCCTGCGCGAACGCCTGCAGCCCTGGTCGGCCAGTTGGGTCTTGATGTGCGCAACACGCTGCGGACCGTCGCCATGCAGGATGCCGCGAAGCGCATGGAGATCAATCTCCGCTATGAGGATGCTGGCACGTTGAGCAAGATGGTCTTGCAAGATCAGGAGCGGTGGAAATCGCTGGTGGCGGCCAGTGGCATTCAACTGGACTGAAAGATGTGACGCCAGACGGGCGCTCCCATCGGGCATTTCCGGTCCAGCGCCCATGGACTGCACGATTCAGGCAGGCGACTCGGCATGGCCAGTTGGAAGAACAAGCCTGGCCCGGCCCTTGGCACTGATCAGTGGGTAAAACGCTGCCGCTGGCAGCACGGCAGTCAAGGCAGGCAAGGTGGGCCCAGGAAGCCCCTGTGTTGACCAGGCTCGCCCTGTCGAAAGAGACCCTTCAATGACGCAGGCGGCGAAGTCATTCGCTCACGGATCTCGTCAAGCGAGCCCGAACGTTTTCCGCAGCCCCTTCTCCACCGGGCCCGCGGGCATGAAGCGGCGCAGCTTGGCCAGAAGAGCCGCTTCGCCTCGGGGCGTGTGGCGCATTTTCCAGGGCCCCAGTGCCGCCTTGACGATCGTGGCGGCCACCCCGTCGGGCAAGGGCGCCTTTTGCACGTTGTTCTGGATCGCCTTGGCAACAATGCCAAGCTCCTGGCTGTAGGCGGCGATCCTGATCGCCGCCTGGGGGGCGTTCAGGTCCAGGTTGGTTTTGGTGAACGAGGGCTCGACCAGCGAAACGCGAACGCCGAATTGGCGGACCTCGTGATCCAGCGTTTCAGCCAGGCCTTCGACCGCGTGTTTGGACGCCGAATAGAGCGCCATGTAAGGCGCGGGCAAAAAGCCCAGCACCGAGCTGACATTGACGATGCGCCCCGATTGCTGCTGCCGCATGTGCGGCAGCACAGCCTGGATGACCCGAAGCAGGCCGAAGAGGTTGGTATCGAACAAGGTCTGGGCTTCTTTGATGGAGGTTTCTTCCGCAGCACCCAACAAGGTGACACCGGCACTGTTGACCAGCACATCGATGCGTCCGGCCTGCGCCAGGATGGACTGGACACCCCGCTCGACGGCCCCGTCCTCCCGGAGGTCCATCTCGACCAGCGTGACCTTGGGGATGGCTTGCGCTTTCGCGGTGTTGCGCACAGTGCCAAACACCCGACAACCCTGCTCGGCAAACCGGATGGCAGCGGCGCGCCCGATGCCCGACGACACGCCGGTCACAACAACAACTCTGGATTCAGACATGGTGGTTCCTAGGTGGGGGGGTGTTCAGCCGCGGAGGCCGTGCTTCAGGTCGGTGGCCCGAATCCTGAACCAGATGGAATACATGGCAGGCAGAAAGACGAGGGTCAGGACTGTGCCGGCCAAGGTGCCGCCGATCAGGGTGTAGGCCAGGGTTCCCCAGAACACGGAATGGGTCAGCGGAATGAAAGCCAGGATGGCGGCCAAGGCGGTCAGGATCACGGGACGAGCCCGTTGCACGGTGGCTTCCACCACCGCTCGGAATGGATCGAGCCCGGCCTGTTCGTTCTCACGGATCTGCCCGATCAGGATCAAGGTGTTGCGCATCAGGATCCCCGACAGCGCAATCAAGCCGACCAGCGCATTGATGCCGAAAGGTTGCTGGAACAGCAGCAAGGTGGGAACCACCCCGATCAAGCCCAGTGGGCTGGTCAGGAAGACCATGACCATGCCCGAGATCGAGCGCACCTGCAGGATGATGATCAGCAGCGTGGCAGCCAGCATGATGGGGAAGATCGGCAGCATGGCCACCGTGGCCTTGCCAGACTCTTCGATGGAGCCGGCCTCCACGAGGCGGTAGCCCCTGGGCAGCTTGTCCATGATGGGCTGGAGCTGCCGGGTCATGGCTGTTGACACGTCCGGCGGCTGCAAGCCGTCGGCGATGTCGCCACGCACGGTGAGGGTTGGCATGCGGTCACGGCGCCGCAGGATGGGGTCTTCCATGCGCACCTCGACCTGGCCCACCTGCGACAAGGGGATGCGCTGCCCCGCCCCCCCGACCAGCGACAGCGCAGCGATCTTCGCGGGGTTGAGACGGACATCGCCAGCGGCACGCCCGATCACCTGCACCGAGCGGATGTCCTCACGCACCTCCGTCAGCGGAGCGCCGCTGAGCAGGAACTGCAACTGCTGGGCCACGGCGCTGGCGCTCAGCCCAAGGGCATGGAGCCGGTCCGGATCCAGTGTGAAATGCAGGGTGGGCACACGCGGACCCCAGTCGGTGTTGACCGTGCGCATCATCGGGCTGGCGCGCATCACGGCCTCGACTTGGGCCGCGATCTCGCGCAGTTGGTCCGGGTCCGGGCCCACCACGCGGTAGGCCACCGGGAAGGGTGACGGGGGGCCGAACACGATCTGGGTGACGCGAACCTGGGCCTCGGGGGCCAGCCCGTCGGCCACCGCCTGACGCAGCCTGAACTTGAGGGCCTCGCGCTCCTTGTCGTTGCCGGTCAGCACCACGGTCTTGGCAAACGACGGGTCGGGCAGCTCAGGGGACATCGCCAGAAAAAAGCGCGGCGCGCCCTGGCCGATGTAAGAGGTCACGATCCGGGCCTCTGGCTGCTTGGCCAGCCAGTCTTCGACCTTGGCCGTGGCAGCGCTGGTCTGTGCGATCGAGGTGCCATAAGGCATCTGCACCTCAACCAGCACCTCCGGGCGGTCGGAGGTCGGAAAGAACTGCTTTTTGACCACCGCCATGCCCAGCACCGCCATGACGAACAGCGTCACCACCGTGGCCGCAACAAGCCACTTGCGCGCGATGACCCGGCCAAGCACCTGGCGGAACCGGTTGTAACGCGGGGTGTTGTAGATGGCCTCATGCCCGCCTTCGACCTTGGGCAGTTCAGGCAGAAGCTTGACACCCAGGTAGGGCGTGAAGGCCACGGCCACCACCCAGGAGGCCATCAACGCGAAGCCCACAATCCAGAACATGTTGCCGGTGTACTCGCCCGCGGTGGAGCGCGCGAAGCCATTGGGCATGAAGCCGACGGCCGTCACCAGGGTGCCCGACAGCATCGGGGCCGCGGTGTGGCTCCAGGCATAGGCCGATGCCTCGATGCGGCCATAGCCCTCCTCCATCTTCACCACCATCATCTCGATGGCGATGATGGCGTCGTCCACCAGCAGGCCCAGCGCCAGGATCAACGAGCCCAGCGTGATGCGGTCAAAGTTCTTGCCCGTGGCCGCCATGATGACGAACACCGCAGCCAATGTCAGCGGCACGGCCGCCGCCACCACGATGCCGACGTGCCAACCCATGCTGACGAAGCAGACCGCCATCACGACCAGCAAGGCCACGAAGAACTTGACCATGAATTCATCGACCGCCGAGCTGATGTTCACGGCCTGGTCGGTCACCTTGGTCAGGCTCATGCCAAGTGGGAGCGCGCCGTTGATGCGGGTGACTTCGGCCTCCAGGGCCTTTCCCAACTCAAGCCCGTTCCAGTCGTCGCGCATCACCACGCCGAGCAGCAGAGCCGGTTCACCGCCGTTGCGGATCAGAAAGGTAGAGGGGTCTTCATACCCACGCTCGACACTCGCCACGTCCGACAACTTGAGTGTCCGCCCCTGCGCCACGATGGGCGTCTGGCGGATTTTCTCCAAGGTGTCGAACGCGCCGTCGACGCGAAGCATGACCTGCGGCCCCCGGGTTTCGATGGATCCGGCCGGGGTGAGCAGGTTTTGGCTGTTGAGCGCGGCAAAGAGGTCTTGCGGGGCCACGCCCAGGGTCGCCAGGCGATCATGTGAGAAGGACACAAAAATGCGCTCAGGCTGCTCGCCGATGATGTTGACCTTCTTGACACCAGCCACGTGCAGCAACTGCTGGCGCAGCGCTTCCGCGTCGCGCACCAGCCGCCTTTGAGGCTCGCCCTGGGCCTTGAGGGCCAAGAGGGCAAAGGTCACATCCGCGTACTCGTCGTTGACCATCGGGCCGATGACGCCCGCGGGCAGCTTGCGGGCCTCGTCGCCAATCTTCTTCCTGGCCTGGTAGAACTCCTCCTGCACCGCTGAAGGCGGTGTGCTGTCAAGCAGCGACACCATGGTGAAGGCCAAGCCCGGGCGGGTGTAGGTCTCCGTGCGGTCGTACCAGCGCAATTCCTGCATGCGCTTTTCCAGCGGCTCGGCGACCTGATCCTGCATCTCTTGCGCCGTGGCGCCCGGCCATGCCGTGACGATCGTCATCTGCTTGATCGTGAAGGGCGGATCTTCCGCGCGGCCCAGTTTGAAGAACGCGAGAATGCCTGCCACTGAAATCAAGACGATCAGGAACAGGGTGATGGAACGCTCGCGCACGGCGAGCGCTGACAGGTTGAATCGGCCTTCGCTCACGGACGCGCTCCTTGGGCCGACGCGGAGGTCACGCCCTCCATGGATCTGACCACCTGGTCTTCTCGCAGCAGGTGCGCGCCCAGCGCCACAATTCGGTCGCCTGGCTTGATCTGGCCTGCGACCTCGGCGCCCTCGTCATCGAGGCGCTCGACAGACACGCCCTGCCAGCGCACCCTGGCCGGCTCGCCACGAAGCACCCAGACCCCTGGACCGCGGCCCGCGTCGTAGAGCGATGCCATGGGCACCCTGAAGCGGGCCCTTGTCGCAACAGTCTGGTCGTGGAGGCGAATCACCACCGTCGAGCCCAGGGGGGCCTGGGCCAAATCTCCTTCAAGCACATAGCGGGCCTCGAAGGTGCGGGTCAGGCGATCGGCTGAGTTGGAAAGCTGCCGCAACCTGGCAGGCACGGTGGCGCCCTCCCTGCCGAACAGGCTGGCCTGTGCCAGGGATCCGAGGGCAGGACGCAGGGTCTCAGGCATTTGAATGAGGGCTTCGCGCTGACCCGCACGGGCCAGGCGGACCACGGCTTGTCCCGCTGCCACCACCTGACCGGGTTCGGCGAGCGTTTCAACCACCACGCCGTCGCCGTCGGCCACCAGTTCGGCGTAACGGCTCGCATTCAGAACCACACCGGCCTGGGCCTCGGCTGCGCTGAACTGGGCTTGGGCGGCGTCGGCCGCCGCCCTCACCTGATCGTAGGCGGATGCCGAGATGGCGCCGGTACCGCGCAGGTCGCGGTAGCGCGCTTCTTCGTCGGCAGCCTGCCGCGCGCGGGCCCGTGCCGCCACGACGGTCTCCTCTTGGGCGCGGACGGCCAGCTTCAGGTCGATGGCGTCAAGGCGCATCAGCACCTGGCCCCGTTTGACCCGCTGACCGGCATCCACCAGGCGCTCCAGCACCTTGCCCGAAACCCGAAAGCCCAGGTCGCTTTGCACCCGGGCCGCTACCGTGCCCGTGAACGCCCTGGACGCAGCGCTGGCCTCCTGAACCACGGCCACCCGCACCAAGGGCACACCGGTGCGGGCATCAGAAGCAGCCTTTTCGCCGCAGGCGACCAGCGCCAGCGGCAAGGCACAGATGAGAAACGGGGTAGCAAGGCGAAGCCGAGGCATGAAAGTCCCTTGAGCAAAGTGATCGGGACCTTCATTTTTATTCTTGTGACTAATTTAGTCAATAGTCACACCTCAATTCGCTCAGGGCGAAAGGCTGCGAAGCACCAGGCTTGAGAGTTGGCCCGGCGCCTCTTCGGCATAGCCCAGGCTGTGCTGCAGGATCAAAGGATTGAGGTAGGGGCGCATCACCAGCAGGATCGCCCCAACGGCTTCGTCCAGCGGCGTCTTGCGCTCGAAATCGCCGGCCAGGCGCCCTTCTTGCAAAACCTCCAGCAACAAGGCCTGGATATGCGCCTCGTACGCGATCGTGGTCTGCCAGCGCTCTGTCGCGGCAGACGCCGCGATTTCGTAGAGCTTCCGGTCCTGGAAGAACAGCCGCAGGCTGGCCTCGACAATGGCCTTGAACATGCGCCGCAGCTTCTCGGGCGGGTGCTCGGCCTGCGCCACCGCAGCCCGGACCTCGGACTCGATGTCACCCAGGCAGTTGGCGCAGATCATCTCGCCAATGGCCTGCTTGGACTCGAAGAACTTGTAGATGTACGCCTTGGAAAAGCCGATGGCCTTGGCGAGATCGGAGACGGTGGTCTTCTCGTAGCCGTAGCGGCTGAAATGTTCCGTGGCCGCGGCCACGATCTGGCTGCGCACCTCGTGGTCGACGGGGCCACGGGGGGTGGCGGTGGAAGAACTTGCTTTGGTCATGGGCACAGCTTACGTCAGTCTGAAACACTGGACAACGAGTGACCATTTGGTATTATGGTCACAAATAGATCTCATCGGAAGAAACTATATGCTGCCCAAAAGTACCCTTGCCGCCATCGTCGTGGCCAGTCTGTCCGCCGGCTGTGCCGTGGGCCCGGACTATGTGCGACCCACCCTGGCCCTGCCGGCGCAGTTCCAGGGCCAAGCCCCTCGCGATCAAGCCCACGACCATGCACGGGCTGACCTCGCGACCTGGTGGTCTGCGTTTGGTGATCCCCAGCTGACGCGATGGGTGGCGCTGGCCTTGGACCAGAACCTGGATCTGGCTCAGGCTGCGGCGCGGGTCAGCCAGGCACGCGCCGGCCTGGGCGCGGCGGACGCCGCCCTGCGCCCCTCTGGGGCAGTGTCTGGCCAAGCAGCCCGGGCCTACCAGTCCACCCAAACCCCGCTGGGTCAGGTCCTGAATTCTGTGCCGGGCTTCGACCGCAATGGCCGTGCTTACGAGGTGAATCTGGGCGGAAGCTGGGAGCTGGACCTGTTCGGCAGCCTAGGCCGAGGCCAAGAAGCTGCCGCCGCCGAGCTTCAGTCATCGCAAGCAGGGGCCGTCGCCACACGACTGGCCGTGGCGGCACAGACAGCCGACATCTACATCACGATTCGAGGCCTGCAGGCCCGTTTGAATGTCGCTCGACAGCAAGTCCGGACGCAGGAAGCTCTGCTGTCGAAGGTCCGCTTGCTGAGCAGCAAAGGACTCGCGCCCGAGCTTCAGCAGCAACAGGCAGAGGGTGCGCTTGCGCAAACCAAAGCTGCGCCCCTTGTTTTGGAGTCTTCCCTGGACACGGCGATGAACGCGATGGATGTCATCCTTGGAACACCGCCCGGTACGCATCGATCCGAACTCGCGGCACCCGGCGAGATTCCAGCCGCACCCACAGGGATCGCGACAGGATCACCGGGCGATCTGTTGCGGCAGCGGCCAGACCTGAACGTGGCCGAGCGACGTTTGGCAGCCGCCAATGCGCGCATCGGGGCCGCCATCTCGGAGTACTACCCCAAGGTCTCGCTCAGCGGCCTGCTGGGCAATGCGACCTCCGTCTCAAGCGGCCAGCTGTTTTCGGGCGGCGCTGCACAAGCCAGCGGTGTGTTGGGTCTGCGCTGGCGCCTCTTCGACTTTGGTCGGATCAATGCGCAGATCGAGCAAGCCCGAGGCCAGGAGGCCGAGTTGCTGGCCGCCTACCGTCTGGCGGCCCTCAAGGCCACCGAGGATGTGGAGAACTCGATCTCAGCCTACGCTCGGCGCCAGGAGCAGGTTGCCATGCTGACGGCGGGCGTTGATTCACTGAGCCGGGCTCGGGCCGCATCGCTTGCGGCGTATCAAAAAGGGGTCGCCAGCATGATCGACGTCTTGCACGCTGACGAGACGCTGCTGCAAGCCACCGATGCGCGCGTACAGGCCCAGCTTGAACTGGCCCGCTCGGCAGTGGCCACCTACAAGGCTTTGGGGGGTGGCTGGGAGGCATCGCCCCTGGCAGCACAGGCTGGCACGTGACAAGCCCGTGCTGGCGGGGTACCTCAGCACGGCACCGTCAATCCTGTGGCAGGGCGGAGGGCCAACGCTGTCAAGGCGCAGGAGTTGCCGCGAAGCCCACGCGCAACCCGGCCTTCAAGGCTGCCCCTGAAAACCCTGCACCTGATCATCCAGCGCCACCCACGGCAGGCGCCGCTGTGTCCAGATCTGCCGTTTGGGCGAACCCAGTTCATGCCGTTGCTTGAGCGTACCGATGCGAAGGGAGTAAATCGTCGGCGCCTCTTCCGCACAAGCGTAGACCGGTGTGCCGCAATGGCCGCAGAAGGCCAGCACCCGCCGGCTGCCGCTGGCGGCCGTCTTGATGTAGGTGTTTGGCGTCCCTTTTAGCAGGCGAAATTGGTCGGCCGGTGCTGCGATGTTGGCCCGGAAGGCAGAGCCTGAGTGGATCTGGCAATCGTTGCAATGGCAGACCGTGATGCTGCCCACCTGAACCTCGGCCTCATACGCAATGGCGCCGCAATGACATTGGCCTTCAACTCTCATCGGAACCCTCCTGACAGGACGACCGCCGCCCCGGATGGCATTGTGAGCGCTCTTGCATCAGCCCCCTGATCCACAGCGCGTTCAGGGCCTGGGGCGTGATCAGGGCCGATGGAAGCAATGGCAGAGCCCGCTCAGAACGCCACCCGGTACGTGACCCGCACAGAGCGTGGCTCGCCCGGATGCACCACCTTGCCGTTGACCGCCGTGGCCTCGCCAGCCAGTTGCGAGGCGTAGTCATACTGGATGTCGTCCACCTTGCGGTTGAACAGATTGAAGACATCCACCGTCAAGCTGGACGGGCGACGCGACAGGTCCAGCAGATCGCGGCTCACGCGCAGGTTGAACGTTGACGCAGCGTTGGAGCGCACCGAGTTGTCCTCGACCAAGGCGCCGCTGCCCAGGTAACGCCATTGCAGACTGGCCGACCAGCGGCCGATGTCCTTGAGGGTGGCGGCGATCGAGGCCACGGAGTCGACCGCGTTCGGAATGCGGTCGCCGTTGATCAATCGGGCATGGGTGAGTGCGATGTCTGCGTCCAGCAGAAAGTGTTGATGGGGTGTCCACCGATTGTTGAACTCAACGCCGTGGCGGCGGCTCGCGCCGCTGGCCTCGGTGGTGCCCGAGTCGCCGACATAGACCAACTCGGAGTCTGAATTCAATTGCCAGAACGCCACCGAACTTTGCAGGTTGGCGATGGCCTCGGTGCGCACACCCAACTCCCAACCACGAGCGGCCACCAGACCCGGTACCGCATCGACCGTGTCGCCGGTCTTGGGGTCCACCTTGGCCGTGGTGCCCCGGGCATCGTTGCTGTGAAAGCCCTTGCCCGTGTTGAAAAAGAACTCGGTCTGCGCCCAGGGGCCAGCCACCAGGCTGAGCTTGGGCGACAGCAAACTGGCCCGGGCGCTGCCCGAGTTGGCCGGGTTGCTCAGGCTGTTCACCGCAAAGCGCGCGGTGTCGCCGCGCAGGCCCAGCACGCTGCGCAGCCAGGGGGTCAGCTGCACGGTGCTCTGGCCATACACGCCCAGCACAGTCTCGCGCACATCATCGAGCCGGGTGGTGGACAGGATCTGGCGCGCCTGGGTGTCGTACAGGCCCACATGGATGCGGTCGTTGCGCAACTGCACACCGACTTCGGTGCGTGCATCAAGGCCGGCCAGCGTCTGGTTCCAGGCCCTGGAGGCCTTGCCGCCGTACACGTTGCGATCGTCCTGCTGCGAGAACTGGTCGCCGGTGGCGGGCCGGTCCATGGCATAGGTGAAGTTCGAGAACAGCTTGAGCGCGTATTTCATCGCGTAGGCCGAGACCCGGGTCTCGCCAGCGCGGTCTCGGTCATGCCATTCGCCAGACAGGCTGTAGCGTGAGGTGCTGCCTCCGTCGGTGGGGTCCACCGAGTCGTAGCGGCCAAAGGTACGGCCGTTGTAGCTGCCGGCGTCGATGAGGCGTTGGGGCACCTGGTCGGTGGAGTTCCAGCGGGCCTCGTAGGCCGTCAGGCTCAGCGTGCTGCCACGCTCACGCGTGCCCTGGCTCAGGCGCAGCACGGCGTTCTGGCGATGCAGGCCCTCGGGCACGGTCCAGGGGCCGTTGTTGCCCATCCACTCCACCGCACCCAACAGCGTCACGTCGTCACGCAGTTGGCGGGTATCGGCCGCCACGCCGCGACGGTAGCCGTTCTGCCCGACCGAGACCTGGGCAAAGGGGGCATCCAGCCGTGTCTTGTAGGCGATGTCGGCCGCGCCGGCGGCGGCAAAGTCACCATGCGTGGCAAAGTACGGGCCCTTGCGATACTCGATGCGCTCCACCAGTTCGGGGATGAGAAAGTTCAGGTCCGAATAGCCCTGGCCGTGCGCATGCGTGGGCATGTTCACCGGCACGCCATCCACACTGGTGGCGAAATCGGTGCCGTGGTCCAGGTTGAAGCCGCGCAGAAAGTACTGGTTGGCCTTGCCGTCGCCCGAGTGCTGGGTGACGATCAGCCCGGGCACGAACTCCAGCACCTCGCCAGGGCGCAGCGCGGGCCGGCTGGCCAGCAACTCGGCCCGGATCACGCCTTGCGAGGCCGCATCGCTGCTGCCCACCGAGTTGTCGTAGTGCTGGCCCGTGATGGTGACCGGGGCCAGGCTCGGGAGTTGGGGATCGGGCGGTGTGGGGGTGGCGAATGCAGGCACCAACTGCGCGTAGGCCCTCGAGCAGGCCAGCGCCAGCACAAGGCACATCGTCCCGCGATGAAGGCCCGCCCGCCCCGCAAGCCGATTCATGCCCGCACTTTCACCAGAAACCTGGTATCGACCCGCCCAAGCGCCATGGCGATCAAGGTGCCCGGTGCGGGGCCGGAGCGCGGCGCGTGGCCAGGCCCCGGGCCAGCAGGTAACTGGCAGCCAGGCTGAGCACCAGAACGGCGCCAAAAACCAGCTCCTTGCCGTCGCTCCAAGCCTCGAAAGCAGGGGACGCCAGCCGGCTGATGCCCAGCGCCGCCACAATCAGGCTGACACCCGCCACGGCCACCCCCATGATCCGCGAGGCCAGGGCCGCGATCTCATCGGCGCGGGCAATCAATCGGGCAATCCACCAGCCGTTCAGACCATCGGTGACCAGCATGCCCAGCACGAACAGCAAGCCCAGCGTCACGGACGGGATCACCCCCCCAAACTGGGCACCGGTGGCGGCAAACATCACCGATTGCGTGACCGTGTCGAACGACAAGGCAAACAAAGCCCCGACCGCCGCTACGCCCCAAGGGCTGCGGGCCTGCGTCAGGCGCCCCAGAAAGCGTCCCTTCAATGACACCAGAGGCACGGTCTTGCCCGGCGCGGCCGTCAGCACCGCATGCAGGTTGATCCCACCGATGGCCAGCAAAAAGGTGATCGAGACCCAGGCCCCCAGGGCATCCAGCCAGGCCGGTGGCGTCCACCGCTCGGTCACCGAGCCCACCACGACCGCAATGCCCAGCACGATGGCCCCGTGGCCCGCAGAAAACAAGGCCCCGCAATAGCGCGCCAAACCCAGGCAACGCCGCTGGTTCAGCCGGGTCAGGCCGTCGATGGCGGCCAGGTGATCGGCATCAAAGCCGTGGCGCATGCCAAGCAAAAAGATGAGCGCGCACAAGGCGCCCCAGTCGGTGGGTAGGTCATGCATGGCAGCTGCCTGGCTTGGATGGACGAGTTTGTATGATGAATTTGTAAATAATCATACAAAATTCGTGCCAGCTGCAAAGCAGGCAAACGGCCTTCAAAACAAGCCCGGTGCCCGGCAAAGGGCGCGGCGCCACCAACAATGCACCAGTAAGGTGCGTTACCCCACGATCGGCAGCAGGTGGTCGTGCCCGTGGGCGTGGTGCACCGCCAGTGGAACGATGTGCAGCGCACCGTGGCTCACGCCGGCCTGGGTGGTGATGGATTTGGCGAAGTCCTGCACCAGCCGGGTCTTGCCGCGCAGGATCACCACCTCCACGCAATGATCGTGGTCCAGGTGGGCATGGGTGGTCGAGATGGTGATCTCGTGGTGCTCATGCTGAAGGTCGGTCAGCCGCATCGCCAACTGGCGCTGGTGGTGGTTGTACACATAGCTGAGCGTGGCCACGCACAACCCGTCAGGGTTGTCCTGCTGCAATGCTTTGCCCAGATCAGCCCTGAGCAGATCGCGAAAGGCCTCGGACCGGTTTTCGTAGCCCCTTTCGCTGACGATGGCGTCAAACGCATCGGCGAGGTCATCGTCCAAGGACATGGTCAAGCGCTTCATGGGGGCTCCTGTGAAAACTCGAGAACGGGCTGAGGATCTCGCATGGGCCCACCAAAAATCGTCGACACGCTCTGGGCCCTCGTCAAAACTGAAAGACGAGACCGCCCACAGTTTAGAGTGGGTTGACGCTTGGGCCCGGCATGGCGCCATTCCCCTGGCACACACACCCCACCACTCACCGCCCCACCACTCACCGCCCCACCACGCGCTGCACCCCCAGCAGCACCAGTGCACCGCCCGCCATGCCATTGATGGTGCGCTCCAGGCGCAGGTAACGCTGTCGCAACGCGGGCAGGCCGAACACCAGGGTGATGCCCAGGTGCCAGCCCAGCGACAGCAGCATGACCATCAACACCACCAGCACCTGGAACCAGGCGGGCGCTGCAGGGGGCAACAGGGTAGCGAAGGCGCTGGTCCAGAACACGGCACTCTTGGGGTTGGTGAGCCCCGTCATCAGCCCCACCCGGTAGGCCGCCCCGGCCGAGGGCGTGGCCGCAGGAGACCCCAGGTTGCGGCGCTGCGGGCGACCGGACACGGGCCAGGCAGACCTGAGGAGCGCGGCCCCATACCAGATCAGGTAGACAGCCCCCAGCAGGCGCACAGCGCTGGCGACCAACGGGTGGCTGCCCAACAAGGCCGACAGGCCCGCCATCGACAGCATCACCCAGACCACCGACCCAGTGACCAAGCCCATCACGGTCCAGCGCGCATCGCGCTGCCGGCCATCCAGCGACAGTTGGCTGAGGATGAAGAAGTTTGGGCCTGGGCTGGCCAACACGGCCAGGTAAACGGCGGCCAGCAGCAGAAGGGATGAGGCGTAGGGCATGGCAGATCCAGTCGAGCGCCGATTAAAGCAGACCGGCCCGGTCGGTGCCGAGCCCACCACTGCATGCAGGGCCACCACAAATGGCGTTCGGCCTGCACGGGGTGCCCTGACACAGCCCTCCAGGACAGGCGCCCGGCGCCACCACCGACAAAGGCACGTGGCCCGCCGGGCCCCACGGTGGCGCAACCGGCGCCAAAATGCAGCGATGGGCGGATGCCACCTCAACTTGGGGTGGGCTTGGGCTGAAGTTCCGGGCGGTCGGCCTCGCAGGCCGCCGTCAGAAGGTACCTGCGACCCAACGCTGCCCGCAACAGTTGTACCCCTTGTTGACCGGCTTCATCAACACAGCCATCAATGTGGTCGTTCGATACGGTGCTGAAATCAAACAGGCCGTGGTGATGGGCCAGCAGGCAGGGGATGCCTGCGCTCGCCGCGAGTGCCACGGCTTCGTCAAGCGTGAAATTGCCGGGCACGCCATTGCCGCTTCGCGCGGGGTCGCGGCCATTCACTGGCAGCAAAGCGATGTCAACGGCCAGGGAACGCAGACGCTCGGCCAATCCCTGGTAAGGAATGCAGTCCCCCGAGTGGTATAGACGCAGGCCGTCGATCTCGATCACGTACCCTAGCCATTCACTGTGGCCATGGTGGTCGAACTGCAATGACTCATGAGCCGAAGCAAGGCCCAGCAAACGCCCCCCCGGAAGGGCCGTCATGCGCTCGTGATCGGCGAGCAACAGCCGCTCGGAGCCCTGGCCGCAGCGACGCCCAGCCTCCTCCTTGCTGGCCTCGGGTGCCACCAACACCGCACCAGGATTGGCGTGCATCAGGGCAGGCAGTGTGCCGGGGTCCATGTGGTCGGTGTGCCGATGGGTGCACAGCACCGCATCGACATGGCGCAAGGCCTCCGGCGCCACAGGCGGCGGCATCATCCGGACATGGGGAAAGCGGGTACCCCGATACTTGTCGGCCAGGCTGTCAGAGAGATAGGGATCAATCACGTACCGTGCACTGGCGCTGTCGATCACAAAGCCCGCCTGGCCCAACCAATACAAGTGCAGCGGCCGGGTGCCAGCGCCCAGGGCAGGCCATGGGGCGGCGAGCTCCAGCGCCAGTGGACGTTCCAGAGTTTCAACGAGGCAGACCATCGTCATCGCCCTAGCTCCGCACCAAACACCCGGCGAGGTAGCGCCAGGACCTTGAGCGCTGTCACGACCTGCTCAGGAGTCACCTGTCGGGGTTGGTTGTGCATGATGTCTCCCGCCCGACAGGCCCTGTCAGCGACCGCCCGGAGTTCTACCTCAGTGGCCTGAGAGACGCCCAGCTCGGCCAGGCTGGTGGGAAGACGCACCGAACGACAAAACGCCTCGATTCGATTGAACCCGGCGGTGTCACCTTCCAGCAACAAGCCCACCAAGACGCCGACGGCCACTTTCTCACCATGCAGCGTGTGGTGAACTTGCGGCAGCTCGCACAGTCCGTGGTGGATGGCATGAGCGCAAGCCACGCCACCCGACTCGAATCCAATGCCGGACATCAGAATATTTGCCTCGATCACCCGCTCCAGCGCAGGCCCTGTGCGCTGGTCGTCGCATTCGGCAAGGGCCTGCGCGCCATCAGCCAGCAGTGTGTCGCAGCATGCTTTGGCCACAACCTGTGCCAGCTCGGCGCCAGGCAGCCCCATGCAGTTGCCCGCGCCGCTGGCACGGCAGGCTCGGGCTTCATACCAGGTGGCAAGTGCATCGCCCATGCCAGCGATCAGAAACCGGCTGGGCGCCTTGCAAATGAGTTCCGTGTCCACCCACACCAGCTCAGGATTGCGCTTCAGGAACAGGTCATGGGACACCCGACCATCATCCCCGTAGACCACAGCCAGCGCGCTGCAAGGTGCGTCAGAAGAGGCGATCGTGGGAACCACCACCGCGGGCACCCCCAGGCGTTCGGCCACCGCCTTGGCCGTGTCCAATGCCTTGCCACCGCCCACCCCAGCAACCACGCCACATTGGGCGTCCTGCCCGACAACTGCCCCGCGCTCTATCTCGGCCACCGAGCACTCGCCGCGGTGGACCAGAAAAGCGGCCTGTGTTGCCACGGGCATGCTGGCTCGCAAAATCGGCAGCAGCGTTCCGGCCACGTTGCGATCCAGCAGGATCAGGGCGTTTGACGACAACGCGGCCAATTCAGTGCCCAAGTGCCCAATGAGGCCTGGGCCCTGCACATAGCGCCCTGGAAAGCGAGCACTCCGCACCTGCTGGGGCGCAGACTTCCTATCTTCATCGGGCATGACCACCGCCCGTTCATGTTGGGAATGGTGTCGTTGAAGAATCATGGCGACAGGCCTTCCAAGGGAAATGAAATGGATTGAATGGCCGACTTCAAAGCGGGCCAAATGGCAGGCTCGCGGAGCACGTGTGCACCGACGGGGAACTCCGATGCCTGGGATACCTCTGGCCAGGCCAATACCCGCATGCCTGCCCGCAAACCGGACAACGCGCCCGCTGCGCTGTCTTCGACGACCACGCACTGCGCTGGCGAAACGCCCATCAACCAGGCCGCACGCAGGTAGGGCTCTGGGTCAGGCTTGCCACAACGCACATCGTTGCGGGAGACGCTCACCTGGTCGGGCCAGACCCAACCAAGCTGGCGCAAGCTGGCATCCAGCAACATGCGGTCGGAGTTGGTGACCACGGCGACCCCACAGCCAGAGGCCCTCGCGGCCTCCACGGCCTCGCGAGCCCCGGGCCGCCATCGCAGCTCACTCATGCGACCCAGGTAAGCGCGGTACTTGGCGCTGGCGAAGGCCGGGAGGTCAAGCGGCAGTCCGATCTGGTGCACCAATGCCTGGTGGACCACTTGGATCGCTTGGCCTGTCATGGCCACATCAAATCCGATGGGGGGTCTCAGGCCAAGGCCATCCAGGACATCGGAAAGTGCCCGATGATGGAGTGACTCACTCAGTGCCAAGGTCCCATCCAGGTCGAACAAAACGGCAACGGATGTCATGGCACCAATCCGTCCAGGTCATCATAAAGAGCCTGTGAATGCAGATAGAGCTTGTCGAAAACCGGCTGCATTCGACCATAGACCTCCTGCCATTGCGGATCGGGCAGGACCTCGGGCCCCCAGCGCACCAGCCGGTCGGCGGCTTGTTGAACAGTCGCAAAATCACCCATGGCCGTCTGTGCCATGGCGGCACACCCCACCAAGCCGCACTCGGCCTCTTGAGGCACCACCACTGGCAAGCCGTACACGCTGGCCTTGATGCGCAGCCACAAGTGGGTGCGGGCCCCCCCGCCAGAGGCCACCAGGCGCTCCAGGCGGTGGCCCTGCGCCGACTCCAGTTGCCGCAGATGCCGCTTGACCGAAAAGGCCACGCCTTCCAGGACCGCGCGGTCCATGTGGGCCGAACCATGCAACGCTGCGAGGCCAAAAAACTGCGCCCGGGCATTTCGGTGTGCGCCCAAGCGTTCACCCGTCAGGTAGGGCAAGAACAGCAGCCCGGCACTGCCGGGTGGCGCGGTGGCAGCATGCTGCACCAGCTCACCGTAGGACAGGCTGGAGCTGTGCAAGGCGCGCTGGGCCCAACGCATGGCGTCGCCCCCCGACTCCAGCAACATGAAGGAACCCCAGCCACCTTCGACCGTCCCCAGGTTGCAGACCTCGCGATGCAAGGTCGGCTCGGCCCCCATCAGGGTGACGATGCAGGAAGTCCCGATCATCTCGGAACCCATGCCTGGGCGGCAAACACCCGAGCCCAGCAGGCCGGTGGCAAAGTCGCTGGCGCCAACCAGTACCGGGGTACCCGCCAACAGGCCGGTGGCGCGGGCGGCCTTCTCCGTGACGGCGCCCAATCGTTCCGTCGGCTGACGGATCGGAGGCAGCACGTCCATGCGCAGCCCCATTTCCTGGCAGGTGGTTTCTGACCAGTCACCGGTGCGGGGATCCATCAGAAAGCTGCATGCGGCCTCGGTTCTGTCGATCGCCACCTCATCGCACAGCTTGAAATTGATGAAGTCTTTCGGCACCAGCATCTTCCAGGTCTGGCGCCAGGCACCGGGATCATGGTCCCGCAGCCACTGCAGTTTGAATGCCGGCCAAGCAGGTGTCGCCGGATTGGCGGTACGAGCCAGGTAATCGGGCTGGCCCTGAGAGTTGGCATGCTCTGCCTCGTAGCGATGCACATGGTCTGTGGCGCGCTTGTCGTTCCAGAGTGCAGCGGTCTCGCGCACCAGTTGGCCATTGGCATCAACCAAGACCGTGCCATGCATTTGACCGCAGGCCACCACCGCGCCAATGCGCCTGGCAGCACCAGGATCACGGTCAAGCAACTGGCGCACCGAGGTCGTGACACCGTCCCACCAGGCTTGTGGTGACTGTTCGGACCAGCCAAAACGGGCCACGATTTGCGCCTGTTCGCACGAGGCCACGGCGGCGATGGTGCCATCAGAGGCCATCAGCGCGGCCCGGACACTGCCGGTGCCGACATCGATGGCCAACGTGAGTCTGTCTCGCATGAGTAAATGCTCCCTGCTTGCTCGATGGCATCAATGGCGCGATGCCGATGCGCCCTTTTGCGCCAGGATGGCAGCAAGAATGATCACCCCCATCACGACCTGCTGGTGGTACCCCGGCACACTGGCGAGGTTCATGATGTTGGCGATCACGCCGAGGATGAGCACACCCACCAGCGTATTGAGCACATTGCCGCGTCCGCCCGCCAGACTGGCGCCACCAATCACCACCGAAGCAATGACCGTGAGTTCGTCGCCCATTCCAACGGTGGGAGCCCCCACCCCAGCTCGCGCAGTAGAGATGACGCCGGCCACAGCAGCCAAGCCCCCGGAGACCAGGTAGGTCAGCAGCACATGGCGTCGAACCGGCACGCCTGACAAGCGAACCGCCTCTTCATTGGAGCCTGCCGCACGCACGACCCGGCCGGGCCGGGTACAGCCCAGAAATGCGGCCCACAGCGCAAACACAGCCAACATCAGCACGGTCGGCCATGGCAGGCCCAGCACGGTATCGCGGCCAAAGTCGAGCAGCAGGCTGCCTTGCTCGTCGACCAGGATCGGGGCGCCATTCGACACAATGAGAGCGACACCTCGGGCGATGGTCATCATGGCCAGCGTCACCACAAAGGGACTGAGGCGGTAAGCAGACACCAGCCAGCCATTGATCAAGCCGCAGGCCAGCCCCGCAGCCAAGCCGGCCGACAGGCCCAGCACCAGGCCATGCTCAGGAATCACCATCGCTGTGATCACGCTGGCCAAGGCCGCCACGGATCCGACCGAAAGGTCAATGCCTCCCGTCAGCACCACCAGCAGCATGCCCATGGACATGATGCCCACCCCCGCGATCTGCCGGGAGATGTTCGACAGGTTCGGGCCGGTGAAAAAGTCTGAAGACACCCAGGAGGCGGCCACGACGAGCACCGCCAGAATCAGCACCGTGGCGTGCTGGCGAAGCAAAAGCCAAACAGGGCGCAGAAACGTGGTCTCGGCGGACTTGACCGGCGTGTCGCCCGTTGAAGTCAAAGGTTTCATGATGCAAGTGCTCCTTCGTGCGGCATCGTTGGGGCCTGCTTCAGCCCCAGCGACATCGAAACAATGTTTTCTTCACTGAATTGATCAGGCTGCAGATAGCCCCTGACCAGACCGTTCCCCATGACCATGATTCGATCGCACATGCCGATGAGCTCAAGGTGGTCAGAGGACACCATCACAATGGCCCTGCCCTGGCTGGCCAGGTGATTGATCAGGGCATATATCTCGGCCTTGGCGCCGACATCAACGCCGCGCGTGGGCTCGTCGAGCAAGATGATCTGGCCATCTGCGTGCAGCCATTTGGCCAGCACCACCTTTTGCTGGTTGCCACCCGAAAGCGACGACACCGGTGTCTCCATGTCACGGGCCTTCACCCGCAATTCACTCATCAACCGGTTGACCGCCAGACGTTCCAGGCTGGGCCGGATCACGGCCCAGGCGTTGCTGATCTGCCTCAGGTTGGCCAAGGTGGTGTTGATGCGGATGGGGAGATCCAGCACCACCCCTTGCGTCTTGCGGTCCTCAGGAACAAGGCCAATGCCGGCGGCAACGGCCTGACGAATGCTTCCAGGGGTGACATCCACACCATCGATCTCGACCCGGCCGCTGCCGCGAGGGTCAGCACCAAAGATCAGACGCATCAACTCGGTTCGCCCCGAGCCGATCAAGCCCCCAACGCCCAGCACCTCGCCGGCACGCACCTCGAACGAGGCGCCTTGAGACCGACCTGGGAGCGTCAACTCCTGGACTCGCAACTTGACTGCGCCAGGTTCCAGCCCCTCGCGCCGTGGGTACAAGGCCTCCAGAGGCCGCCCCACCATGAGCTTGATCAAGCCGTTCATGTCGATGCCGTCAGGTCGGACGGTTCCAACGGTCTCGCCATCCTTGAGCACCGTGATGCGCGTGGAAATGGCGAAGACCTCTTCGAGCCGATGCGAGATGTAGACAATGCCCACACCCCGTTGCTGGAGGCTTCGCACAATGTCAAGTAGGCGCCGGGCATCCGACGGTGACAAGGAAGCCGTGGGTTCATCCAGTACCAGCAGGCGGGCCTGCAAACTCAGCGCCTTGGCGATTTCCACCACCTGACGCTGAGCTGCCGAAAGCTCGCTGACCGACTGGGCAGGGTCGATCCTGAAGCCCAGTTCCTCGATCAATGCGGTAGCTCTGCGCTTCATGGCAGCCCAGCGCATGAACACCGGCAACTGGCCAAGGAAGATGTTCTCAGCCACCGACAGGTCGGGTACCAGGGCAGTTTCTTGGTGAATCAGGGCAATGCCACGACTGAGAGCGTCCTGGGGCGATTTGAACGTCACGGCTTGGCCATCGAACCGGATGCTGCCGGCATCGGGTCGATGATTGCCCGCAATGACCTTCATCATGGTGGATTTGCCAGCGCCGTTCTCGCCCACCAAGGCATGCACCTCGCCGGCCTCTATCGAGAAGTCGGCACCCCTCAGGGCATGGACGCCGCCAAATCGCTTGTGGATGCCTTGCAATACCAAGAGCGAGGACACATCAGGTTCCTCCCTGGGGTCGGCTTTGGCGACCCCAGGCCCAGCAGAATCAAGGTTCATCGCCATCAGAAAACGGCCTTGGGGTTGTAGAACTTGTCCACATTGCTGCGGGTGATGGCCGCAGGTGTCGTGAACGTCTGCTTGGGCACCTCCTTGAGCTCCCCCTTCAACACTTTGACGCCCAGATCAACCGCGGTGCGGGCCACCAGCGCAGGGTCATTCAGGCCGGTCACCGCGTACTTGCCTTCCTTGATCAGTGCCAGTGCCTCTTTCTGACCATCGGCCGCCGCGACCAACATGATTCCGCTGCGCTTGGCGCTGTCGATGGCACGCCGGGCCCCCAGCAACATGCTGTCGTTCTCGCTGAGCACCATGTTGATGTCCTTGTTGGCTACAAGCAGATCCTCCATGGCCTTGAGCCCACCTTCGTCGCTCCAGTTGCCCCAACCTTGCCCGACCACCGCCACATCTGCTTTGCCGAACTTGCGCAACTGCGCCTCGACAATGCCGCTGAGCACGCCCAACCTGCGTTCCTGCCCGGCGGGGTTCCCCTTCTCCCCCGAAAGCAGGGCAATCCTGAGCGGCTTGTTACCGACCTCATCGACCACCCAACTGCCGACCAAGGCGCCGTTGGCGCTGTTGGAGGATTGAACCTGGGTGACGAAATTCGCCTTCGGGTTGAGCGTGCTGTCAATCACCACCACCTTCACCCCCTTGGCGGTGGCGTTGTTGACGGCATGGACCATGCCATCGGTATCGGTCGGGTTAATGATGAGCAGCTTCACACCACGGGTCACCAGATCTTCGACATCGCCGATCTGCTTTTGCAACTTGCCTTGGGCATCGGTTGCCAGAACCTCATAGCCCAATTCTTTGCCTCGGGCCTTGGCGGCCTCCATCTGGGCGGCAAAGTAGGGTGCCGACAAGGTCTTCATGGCCACACCGATTTTGGGCGTGGCCTGGGCCCAGGCCGTCGGCCCGGGGGCCATGGCCATCGCGGCCATGGCCGCCCCCGTCAGGCGGCGCATGATCGCTGCAGTGCCCAGGCGGGCCAAAGTCCGACGTTGAATGTGCTGAATGCTCATCTTGTACTCCTTGATGGTTGAAATGGCAGAACTCATCCCACCGATCAGTGGGTTGGCGTAGCAGGTCCGCCGGCCTGTTGCGCGATTTGGCAGAGCGCCTGGAACCCAGGGCCACTCTCGGGCACGTCGATGTGAAAGACCTCTGCAATCACGCGGGTCCATCCATGGATGAAATACACCCAGCCGTCTTCCACATGGAGACTCTGGCGGGCAGCCTGACGGCGCGCCTGTTGCAGGAATTGCAAGGGCCCCCGGTAGTTGAGCTCCCAAACCAGGGCCTGTTCGGGAAATTGGGCATCGTCACTCAAGGGCGAACCCGGCCTGTCTTTGCCCATGCCAGTGGCATTCACCACGAGCGCGCCCCGCGGCAGAGCTGCCAAAACTGCGTCGTTGGACTGCCGCTCGTTCACCAGGCGGTAATCGCAAGGAACGCCGCTTTGCCAGTCGCGATGCAAGCGCTCGATCTCCTGCAACCGCGACTCCGAGCGGTCCGTCACCATCAGGCGCGACGGTCGGTCCAATCTCCGTGATGACTGCATGAGATGCCAGCTCAACGCGATCGCAGATCCGCCGGCACCCATCAGCAACGCGGGTGCTGAAGTGCTCGCAAAATGCCCAGCAGGCACAAAGCTGTCCAACGCCAGACCCGAGCTGATCGGATCCTTGGCATGGCAGATCAGGTGGTCTGCGGATTTGGAAAGGCAACTGGTTTCATGCAGGCGCCGCGCATGGTCGTCCACCTCGTCAAAGAGGTCGACGCAGGCCTCATAGAGATCCAGTTTGTGGGTTGTCACCAGCGCGCCCAAGGACAAGGGATCGCGCTTCAAAAATGCCACAACGGCGCGGTATTGCTCACGTGGCGCATGCAGTGGCAGATCGATCCCCCGGATCGCCACACCGCGCAAGCCCAGGTGTTCAGCCCACCGCGGGAACACCCGCATGATCGAGCTTTGCTGTGTACTGACCCCGATGAAGTAGAAGGTCGGGCAAGTAGCGGCTTCAAGCTGCATGCGGTGCTCCCGTCGAGATCGGCTCGCGCGGCCGATAGGCCGCGTTTTCCACCAATCGCCAACCGCCGTCTCCAGCCTCCACCACCCGATGGCGCATGCCCTGCGATCGAGCAATGATTTCGTAGTTCTGTCCCGCATCGGCCGGGTAGCAAAACAACATCACCAGATCCTCGGTACCGACGTTCACAGAGCGGTGAAGCCAGTGCGGCGGTACATAGCAGACCGCATGGGTCTTCATGTCAACCGCACGCGTCTCTCCATCGGGTGTTTCCATCAACATGACCCCATGGCCGGCCAGGCAGAAATACACCTCTGGTCGATCAGTCTGTTGATGAACGTGCCCTCGGGTCATGAAGTACTCATCGCCAACCCGACCTGGAGACATGCGGGTCACCCCCGTGATCAAGTCACCTGCCCGGGCACTGGGCCGGTGGTCTGTGACCTCATACACCACCTGTTCACCCTGCCCATCGGCCAAGCTTGCAAACGCGGCTGCGTCGGCATAAAGGCCGGTCAGATCCTTGAACTTCTTTTGGTAACTCGAGGCTGTACCGCGCAAGGTTCCAGCACGTACATCGACTTCGAAAATGCCAGGCTCAACCCATTCCATACATTCAATCCTTCATCATTAACGTTAGTGGCACTACTATTAATCATGGATAAATGATGTTATTTAAGGGTATACCCTTGTTTTTACGGTTTTTAACTCATTTTTTTGTTTGTTTTGCTAACCTTCATGCATCAACAAATCCATGAGGCAACCATGAACCATCCCACCTCAATGCACCCCGCCCCCGTGATCGAGTCCTTGCTGCAGGCGCTCGGCAATCAGGTAGTCCAATTGCCCGACGACTACGGTCATCGCATGCACGCAGACTCCAGCCGCATGCCTTGTGCCACACCATTGGCTTTGCTCCGCCCCACCACCACGGATCAGGTGGCCGTGGCCTTGCGCATCTGTCACCAGCACAAACAAGCTGTCGTGACGCAGGGCGGTTTGACCGGCCTGTCCGGTGGCGCTTGCCTTCGTGAAGGGGAGATCGCCTTGAGCCTGGAACGCATGCGCGGCATTGAGGCCATCGACAGGGCGTCTGCCACCATGACGGTGCTGGCAGGAACCCCCTTGCAGACGATCCAGGAAGCGGCGGAAGCGGCGGGTTTTTTGTTTCCGCTTGACCTCGGGGCCCGCGGCAGTTGCACGATTGGCGGCAATCTGGCCACCAACGCGGGTGGCAATCGGGTGATCAGGTACGGCATGGCCCGCGATCAGGTTCTGGATCTGGAGGTGGTCCTGGCGGATGGCCAGACCGTGGGCGGACGGCATCGCATGATCAAAAACAACACGGGTTATGACCTGCGCCATCTCTTCATCGGCAGCGAGGGCACTCTGGGGGTCATCACCCGCGCCGTCTTGAGGCTTCGGCCCAGGCCAACCACGGTCTGCACTGCGTTTTGTGGGCTGCCCAGCTTTGCTGCAGTGATCGAATTTCTGCACCTGGCGCAGGCCGAACTTCCGTCAGGCGTGTCCGCTTTTGAGGTGATGTGGCCCGGTTACTACGACTTCGTGCTGGATCGACTGCCCGAATTGCGCACCCCCCTGCAGCAGCGTCACGCCTACTACGTGCTGCTGGAAAGCACCGGGGCCGGGCCGGGTCAAGACGAGGCGTTTGAGCAATGCCTGGGGGGATGTTTGGAGCGCGGGGTATTGCAAGACGCTGCTTTGGCGTCATCGCACACAGATGCACAGGCGTTCTGGGCGATCCGAGATGCGCCCGGTGAGTACCAGCGCCTGCTGCCGGGACGCGTGTCCTTTGATGTGAGTTTCGCGATCGCCGACATCGAGGCGGCCGTTGAACGCTTCAAGACCGCCTTGGCCGCCCGCTGGCCGCAGGCGACGGTGCTGATTTACGGTCACCTGGGTGACGGCAACATCCATCTGGTGGTGCAAGAGCCCAACTGGCCTGCAGGAACCACCGCGCTGGTTCAAGGCGTGGTGTATGGCATCGTAGGCGACATGGGGGGCTCGGTTTCGGCAGAGCATGGGATCGGCCTGAAGCGCAAGCACGTGCTGGGGCTGACGCGCTCCGCCGCTGATCTGAACGTCATGAAAGCCATCAAACGGGCGCTGGATCCAGAAAACCTTCTGAACCCAGGTAAGCTGTTGGACTTGTGACACCCTGCTCGCCTCCCGGGTGAGCCAGACCAGCTGCTTACCTATGGCGACCGAGAACATTCTGACCGTGATCGAGCGGATCCGGCCCACCCTCAAGCGAGGCAGTCTGCAAGTGGCCCAGGCCATCCTGCAGGATCCTGCTTCAATCGCCCAGGCCAGTTTGGCCGATCTCAGCGTCCGTGCCGGGGTGAGTGAACCAACGGTGCTGCGGTTCTGCGCCACCGTTGGCTGTGAAGGCTTCACCCAACTCAAGCTCCGCGTGGTGCAGGGGCTGGCCTTCGGAGCACCCCTGGCGCATTCGGAATTGCGCGAAGAAGACACGCCGCAAACTGTGGCCGTCAAGATCTTTGACCACACCATCACCAGCCTGGACTGGACCCGCAAGAAAATTGACCCCCGTGCAATTGCCGAAGCCGTGGATTTGTTGGCGAACGCAAAACGCATCGAATTCTTCGGTTTCGGGGCCTCGGGAATCGTGGCCCTGGATGCGCAACAGAAATTTCCCCTTTTTGGGGTTCCATGTGTCGCACACCAGGACTCGCACCAGCAGCTCATCGCGGCATCCATGCTGGGCCCTGGAGACGCCGTGGTGGCCATCACGAACACCGGCACCACCCGATCACTCATTGAGGTGGTGCGCACCGCTCGAGAACGCGGTGCTTCGATCACGGTCGTCACCGGCTCCGACAGCCCGATCGCCCGCTATGCCGATGTCACCATCGTGGCCGAAACGCTGGAGAACACCAACATCTACACGCCCACCATCTCGCGGTTGGCAGCCCTCGTGGTGATGGACATCCTTGCCATCAGCGTCGCCATCCGACGTGGTGCCAATCACCTTCGCGACGTGCAGGAGATGAAGAAGCACCTCACCGAAGTGCGCACATCAGGGGTCATCTGAGCCCGCGCACGCAGGCCGATCACAATCGGTCTCAAGACGGGGCAAGAAGTTCAGGCGCAGCCTGTCACTGCCCAATTTTTAAGCAGCTCAAAGCAAGCCTTTTAAAATCAACGGCTTAGCACTTCTTTGCAGGCTGTGGGCACGGCTTGTCCACAGCTTTGTCCAGGGTTTGCAGGGAGAAGTCGGCATCGGGCAGGGCTGGCATGTCCGCCGCGGTCCGCCTCGTCATCGCCATCGCCCGGCACATTCAGCGCCGGCAGGTGAAACAAAGCCCAACGGGCACCGCAACACCCACCTGCTCTGCTTCCAAGCCCACTCTGCAATGAATCAATTGAGTGCCTGGGACAGCGCAGACAGAAAATCGCCCAGTTCGCTGGCCCTGGGCTCCATGTGCTCGATCGGGATGGTGCCGGCATAGACGCCGCCATACCAAACATGACAACCCGTGATGCCCACCCATGCAGGAGCGCCAGCGTGGTCGAAGATCGCCGACTCGACGCTGTCGTGGTGGGTCGGCTCAGCGACCTCGACATCCCCCTTCGTGAGCCTGGCCAGAAACCGGCCCGGTGCCTCCTGGTGGATAGAAAGTGTGAGGAGGCTGCTCATTCGCGTGCGGCATGACCAAGCGCTTTGGCCGCAGCGGCCCTGACCTCCAATCCCCGGTTTGGGCTGGTCAAAACTCTGATCAACGCGGCTCGCGCGTCAAAGCCGCCTGCGTAGCCCAGTCCTTCTGCCGCCGCTGCTTTCATGGCAGCGCCCGAGCTCAAAGACTCGAGTATCGAAATCAACAGTTGCACCGCTTCCTGTGGAGTGGCCATGAATTCCCCCTGATATTTTTTGATACATCATAGCCACATGAGACTTAAATTGTCATAAAACGGGCATTCCGGATCAGCGCCGGAGAGAAAGGCTTCAAGATGAACTTTGGCATTCTGGTTTTCGACGACGTGGAAGAGCTCGACTTTGTCGGCCCTTGGGAGATGCTCACCATGTGGAGCAAGGTGGCCGAAGGCCCCGCACGGGGCCTGATCGTGGCGCAGAACGCCGGACCGGTGCGCTGCGCCAAGGGCCTGTCGATCAACCCACAGGTGTCTTTTGCCGAGTGCCCACCGCTCGACTACTTGCTGGTGCCCGGTGGCCAGGGCACGCGCCGTGAGGTGAACAACCCGGTGCTGCTCGAATTTGTGGCAGCGCAGGCCCGCAACACCCGGGCCATGCTGTCGGTCTGCACCGGCTCGTTCGTGCTGCATGCTGCTGGCCTGTTGTCGGGCAAAAAGGCCACCACCCACTGGGCTTCGCTGGACCGCCTGCGGGCCCTGGGCGATGTCACCGTGCTGGAGGAGCGCTGGGTGCAGGACGGCACGGTTTGGACCTCATCAGGGGTGTCGGCCGGGATCGACCTGATGCTGGCCTTCATCGCCAGCACGGCGGGCGACGAGGTAGCCGGTCAGGTGCAGTTGGCCGCAGAGTATTACCCGGCCAGCGTGCGTTACGGCAGTGCCGAACTGCAGGCCCGGGGACCGGCCTATCTGCGCCCCGTGACCTGATGGCCTGGTGACAGGCTCAGTGACGGCTGCGGGCGTCCAGGCTCCAGCCGCCGGCTCCCTGGGCGGCCAGCACCAGCAGCCCACCCACCACGGCGATGTTCTTGAAGAACAGCAACTGGGTCACGTAGGCCTGCTCGGGCGCCACGCTCCAGAACGGATGGAAAAAGAAGCTTGCGGCCAAAGTGAACAGGCCCAGCACCAGGGCAGCCCAGCGGGTATGCCAGCCGGCCAGCAAGGCCAGGCTGCCCAGGATCTCGACCGTCAGCGCCATCGCAGCGCCCACGCTGGGCAGGGGCAGGCCTGCTGAGCTGATGTACCCCACGGTGCCAGCAAAGCCGGTGAGCTTGCCGATGCCGGCCGGCAGGAACAGCACGGCAAACAACACACGGCCAGTCAGGTTGAGGGCGTTGTGAAGCGGGGTTTGATCAACGGTGGTGCGGGACATGGTGATTCTCCTGAAAAGGTTGGCATCAATGGCTGGGCACGTGGCCTTCAGCAGCCTGCCGCCGGGGGCCCCCTGATGGGGGTTTGCACCTGCGACAGGGCTGAACTTTATTGGCTACTCATCCAGAGATAAACCATGTTTCAGCCAACGATTTGTCTCCGATACAGAGTCAATGAAACACCGCCCCGGATGCGGATTGGCGGCCTGCGCTTCGCATCGTTCCATTGCAATTCAGAACGTCAATGCAATGCCCCTTCTCACCCATGGCCTTTGAGCCAAGTTGTCAGACAAATATTATCTAATGTCCGGATTAGTTACAAAAACGCATATGAGGGAGGACGGCACCATGGGCTTCGTTCAATTCAACCAAATCAGAGTGGCCACACGACTGGCGCTGGGCTTTGGCATGCTGCTGGTCAGCCTGGTTCTGGTGGGGGCGCTGGCCCTGAGCAAGTTCTCATTGCTGACCTCGCAGCTGGACACCTTGATCCAAAACCGGATGGTCAAGCTGACCCAGATGACCGAGCTGAAAGACCACCTGCAGTCAATCGCCCGCATCACCCGTACCGTGGCGCTGATTGAGGATGTGAAAGAGGCGCAGGCGCAGGCCGACAAAATCCTGCCCTTGCGGGCACGCAGCCTGGAGTTGCTGGCCCAGCTCGACAAGAGCCTGATGATGTCCAAGAGCATTGAACTGCTGAAGATCATCCAGAACAACCGCGAAACCTACGACGCCGACATCGATGCCGCCATCAAGCTGGGCCTGACCGGCAAGCCTGAAGACGCCAAGGCCGCCACCGAGATCCTGCTGACCAAGGTGGCCCCCCGCCAGGACATGATCTTCAAGGCCCTGGACGACTCGGTGGCCGTCCAGCGCGAGCTGTCGCAGGCCGCAGGCGCCGACGCCAAGGCCGCCGTGGCCTCCGGCGTAACCTGGGTTTTGAGCATCATGGGCCTTGCCATCGTTCTGGGCATCGGGCTGGCCTGGTCGATTGCGCGCAGCATCACCCGGGCCTTGGGGGCCGAACCCGACGAGGTGTCGCACGCCGTGGCACGGGTGGCCGACGGGGACCTGAGCCTGCACGTCAAGCTGCGGCCTGGCGACACCGACAGCATCATGGCGGCCGTGCAGCGCATGCAGACCAGCCTGGTGGGGGTCGTGAGCACGGTGCGCCAGGGCAGCGAAGCCGTGGCTGCCGCCAGCGCCCAGATCGCCTCGGGCAACCGCGACCTGTCGGGTCGCACCGAAGAGCAGGCCAGCGCCCTCGAAGAGACCGCCGCCTCAATGGAGGAGCTGGGCTCCACCGTGACCCACAACGCCGAGAACGCGCGCCAGGCCAATCAGTTGGCCCAGGCTGCAGCCGGCGTGGCCGGCCAGGGCGGGGCCGTGGTGGCCGAGGTGGTGGACACCATGAAGGGCATCAACGACAGCTCGCGCAAGATTGCCGACATCATCGGCGTGATCGATGGCATTGCCTTCCAAACCAACATCCTGGCCCTGAATGCCGCGGTGGAAGCCGCTCGGGCCGGCGAGCAAGGCCGCGGCTTTGCCGTGGTGGCCGGTGAGGTGCGCACCTTGGCCGGGCGCAGCGCCGAGGCCTCGAAAGAGATCCGGCGCCTGATCCAGGACAGCGTCGAGCGCGTGGAATCGGGCTCGGCCCTGGTCGATCGGGCCGGCGCCACCATGAGCGAGGTGGTCAACAGCATCCAGCGCGTGAGCGACATCATGGCTGAGATCTCCGCCGGCAGCGCCGAACAGGCCCAGGGGGTGAACCAGATCGGCGAGGCCGTCACCCAGATGGATCAGACCACGCAGCAAAATGCCGCGTTGGTGGAAGAGATGTCGGCCGCTGCCGACAGCCTGCGCGG
Source organism: Curvibacter sp. GW821-FHT09D12 (assembly GCF_059416245.1). NCBI lineage: Bacteria > Pseudomonadati > Pseudomonadota > Betaproteobacteria > Burkholderiales > Comamonadaceae > Curvibacter > Curvibacter sp. GW821-FHT09D12. Next base: position 87,748 of record NZ_JBWKOU010000019.1, read on the forward strand.
CCAGGCCAACGACCTGGTGCAGGCCGTGGCGGTGTTCAAGCTGGCGGCCGGCAGTGGCGCCGCACCAGCGCGCCCGCCTGCCCCACCACGGGCGCGGGTGACCTCGTCAGCCCCACAAGCCCTGGGTCAGCGCCCCGCTGTGAAACAGATGGCCAGTTCGGCCAAGGGCCAGGGCGTTGTCAAACCCGAGGTCTTGGCCATCGCCCCCAAGGCTTCAAGCGGCCGCCCCGCGCCAGCAGACGACAGTTGGGAGAGCTTCTGAGTCACGCGGCGCAGGTCTTCATAGCGCCGCGATCAACTCAGGCACGGCCGCAAACAGGTCGGCCTCCAGGCCATAGTCGGCCACGCTGAAGATCGGCGCCTCGGGGTCCTTGTTGATCGCCACGATCACCTTGCTGTCCTTCATCCCCGCCAGGTGCTGGATCGCGCCACTGATGCCGCA
>NZ_JBWKOU010000020.1:0-86974 GCF_059416245.1 Curvibacter sp. GW821-FHT09D12
AGAAAGACACTGGGGTACCGGACACCGGCCGAGATGTTTCAAGAATGTGTTGCATCGACCGGTTGAATCCGCCGCCCTTTGCAGGCATTCGGCAAGCCAACACCAATGACCGCTCTTCAATGGTCGCGGTCAGTCATCGCCGAGCCCTGATCTCACAATATGGACTGCACAGTTTGACGACGCAACAAGTACGTTGGGGCGTGCAGGCATAGCGCATGATAGACCCAGCGGATGAAACTCAAGGGAAGACATGACATTGAAGACGACCAAGGACCATTTGGTCCAGCTGCTCGCGGATCAGGAAAACAAGGTGATCGCCCTGTCGGGAAAGTGGGGCACTGGGAAGAGCCACCTTTGGCGCGAGGTCAAGGCCGCATCGAAAGACGAAGCCGTCAAGGGCGCTTTGTATGTTTCGCTCTTTGGCTTGCGCGATATGAATCAGATCAAGCTCAAGGTCGTGCAAAGCGCACTTCCCAGCGCGGAAAGGCACTCTGCAGCATGGGAGAAGGTGCGGGTCGGCATGGAGGGGGCCAAGAAGGTTCTCACTTCGCTGCACAAGGGGTTTTCCGCATTGGACGAGCTCGCGCTGCTTGCAGTGCCGAGCCTGCTCAAGGACAAGGTCATCGTTCTCGATGACATCGAGCGCAAGCATGACAAGCTCAGCATTGACGAGGTCCTAGGCTTCATCGACGAATTTACGCAGCAGTACGGGGCTCGTTTCGTTCTGATCCTCAACAGCGACCAACTCGACGACCGAAGTGTTTGGGATACGCTTCGAGAGAAGGTCGTCGACCAAGAGATTCGCCTAAGCACGTCAACCAGCGAGGCCTTCGCTATCGCCATCGGGCTTACCCCATCTACGTACGCGGACGGTATTCGGGCGGCCGCCGAACGTTGCGATCTCACGAACATCCGGATCATCCGCAAGGTCATCAAGGCAGTTAATCGCATCATCGGGACTCGGACGGGCTTGTCGGATGCGCTGCAGTCGCGGGTCGTGCCCTCGACCGTTCTGCTCGCCGCCATTCACTACAAAGGCATCAAGGACGGTCCCGACTTCGATTTCGTCCTGTCTCAGGGCACGCCCAACGATTGGAGCATGTTTTCCGATAGGGACAAACTGGAGGACGAAGAGAGCAATCGCAAATCCAAGTGGAAGCTGCTTCTCAATGATCTTGGCATTCATGGCTGCGATGAATACGAGTTGCTGGTGATCGAGTTCTTGCAGTCGGGCCTGTTCGACGCGAGCGCTGTGGCCGTGATCATCGACCGATACGCAGCGGAAAATGACGCGATGACGGCTCGGAGCGACCTCGACAAGTTCTTCGAGCAACTGATTTGGGACCACCGCCTGACCGAGGCAGATTTGCTTGCCGGAGCCAAGAAGCTTGCGCCAAGAGTCCACCTGATCGATGTCTACAACTTCGCTTCCCTCCATGATGCGGTCGAGGAACTCGCCGGAGGGAAGGATCTGGCAAAGACAATGCTAGATGGCTGGATCGCGGCGTTCAAAGCGAAGAACTTCAACGACTTCGATGACGAGAACGCGTTCGGGCGCAAAGTGCATCCAGCGATCCAAGCTGAGTTCGACGCCATCAAGACTAAAGCCCAGGCTAAGCTGACGGTGTTCGACGCATGCGAGTTCATCGTCAAGAACAGCGGTTGGAACGCGCGCCAAGAACTGGCGATGAAGGCCGCGACCGTGGCCGACTTCGAGGCCGCTATCAAGACCATCGACATCAAGGGCCTGCGGCTGTTCATGCGGCGCATGTTGGAAATGACTATGCAGCCCGGCGGCTATCGTGAGCACTTCGGCCACGCGACGGATCGGTTTGCAGACGCCTGCAAAAACATCGCGCAAGACCCAAATTCAGGTCGCCTTGGCACGCTGATCAAGAAGGTGTTCGCCGATTCGAAGCTGAGCCACTTGGTGGAGCCCCCTGCCGCGGGAGCTGTAGAGGTGTAAGCATCGCTGACTCAATGTCAGAACTCTCAAGTGCATTGAGGCGCCCCTGTCGAGAACTGGCCGTAGCGGGTGCCAATCGCATGACGTTGGGGCTATGCCTAACCCGACAGCCTTTAGCTCGAAGCGGTCGCTCGGTCGACGAAAGCGGCCGACTGCAAGTCGGCCGATAGTACTCATTCGCGGACGCGTCCCGTATGTCTGCACCCAGCCTGAAGCGGCAATTTATCCCTCTCCACACGTTCGCACCCCAAAACACCGACGCCTCACCAACCGCACTTCAAACACATGCCCATCAATACAAATCCCACAACCGATTTTGTTGTCAGGTGATGGAATCATTTGGGCGATCAGTCTTCGTTGTGCCCAGCCGCCAAGGGCGAGTGTTACGCCGCAGGCTGGGTCGCGAAATCCTTGGGGTTCACGCCCAGAACTTCCAGCTTTTTCGCATACGTGTCCCTGCGTTTGGCGGCCTTTATCGCGGTCTCGGTGGCGGTTTGTATGGCCTTGGGCCCTTTGTGGGCAGCCGCCTGGATCAACCCGAACTTGTGAGCGGCATCCGCCTCGGCCCGCTTGAACGTGGCGATGAGTTCAGCGTGGGCCACGGATGGATTCACAGCAACTCCCTTATCAATCGACGTCGTCATGCTTAAATTTTGACGTTGGCGCGAAGCAAGGCGGTTCTCAATTCGCGCGTGGCTTCTTTGGAAATATCCACCTTTTGAACCGCCAGGTCGAACGAAGAGGCTGGCTTGATGTGGGTGGGCAGTATCTTTTTAGCCGGAAGCTTGCCTGGGTACGTCCCTTGACGCGGACACATGCGAACAGAAAACCCGAATTCTTCGAGCACGCCTTTCGCATACAACTCTGCCAATTGTTGAAACGACACGTAGGTGGAGCGTTTCACGTCTTTACGCCCTGGTTGGCTGACGTCGCGAACGAGTTCGAATTTTCCGAGTGAATCGCGCTGGGTATCGGTGAACGGATGCAGCAAGAAGGTCTGACGAACGCCATCCTTTTTGGACATCCAGGTGTGCTCGACGGCTATATCGGTTAACAGCATGTTTTTCTTTTAGCTCCGAGCGCTGCTGCTTGCATGATCGCATCAGCCGGCACATCGCAGACAGCAGATTTTGTTTTCAAAAGACCTCAACCGGGAGCCGGGTGCCCCAGGCAGTACGGGTTGAGCGCGCGGGCAAAAACCGCCCAGCGGGTGCAGACTTTAACTGAACGAGCGCCGGTGGCAGATGCCGATGGCACGGCGATGGACCGGGCCTGCCAAGGGTGGGCAATTGAAAGCCCGCCGCCAGCCTTGAGCAGCCTTTCATCTGTGGACGTCGGCTCTGCAGCGGGGCTGACCTTGGCGCTATGCTTGCTGCGGGCCGATATAAGCCAGTAAGCCGACCTTCGACTGGTCCCATCGAACTAACGGAGCAAAATGAATCCACGTCGCGTTCACGAACTCATGAGTGCTAACTTTCCGTCAGTTGGTGCTGCAGAGGTGACGTGGACCAACCTCGTTGACGAACAGGGGCTTCTCATGGAAGGCCGGGCGCGAGTTGTTCTTTTGGCGCACTTCGTAGAGCGAGGTGTTGAAGAAGTGCTGGTCGAGGTTCATCGGAAGGTGGGTAACCAGTTGCCCATTGATTCGGTCATCCCTTACCTCCGAAGCCAGGTCTGCCGCGGCAACATTCGAATCGCGAATCGTGAGTTCACAGTTTTTGCAGAGGTGGCAATTAACGGCGTAGGACGAGGGTGGCATACGCTGCAGTAGACAGAATGCGGCCACAACCAGTCCTTCCTTGTTGGCCGCCCACTGAGCAAAGATAGATGCGTGCTCATCGACAACCATCGGCGCCAGAATCGTCCAAACCAGTCTTCCCAAGCTCTACTTCATGAAGTTCGACACACTGCCTCATCAATGTCTTGTGGACGAGATGCTCCAGATTCGGGTGCTGGGGCTTTGTGCCGGCGAACGGTTGAACCTGAAGCTGTGGAGTTGCTTTAGTGATGTTGTGTGGCGGTCCGAGGCGGAGCGCTTGAAACGACTCGGATTTCACTATCCGGTCACGCACCTGGCCTATGCAGATGCGGGACACAGCATCGCTTGGCCAAACGGCCCAACGACTATGCTCAAGTCGAAGCATCCGGTATCGGGCGAAGAAATGGATATGGGTGGAACGCCAGAGGGGACGGCACGTGCAAGACAAGACTCATGGCCTCGAATGCTTGAGTTCCTGAGCAGTGCACTGGGTGGCCGTTAACCGTGTCTCTGGTCTATTTGCATCGTGGAACTATTGCATCCGAATGGCCGCTTCGGAGCAGGCGCGATGACCGTTCGGGGCCAATTTGGTTGAAAGACTCCCTACCCCCGCCTTGAGCGATGTTTCCGAGGGTGCATTACCCTTTCCCGCATGTGAGATCGTCGATGCTGGAGCGATCTGGAAGGTCGATTTCTTTGCCAACGTAGAGCACTCGGGAACTTTCCAAGTCTTTTAACAAAATATGCCTAAAACGGCCTCTCCCCCACCTACCAATCGCCAGCCATCCAAGCACGCGCCACTTACGCACTGCCGGTAACCCTCTCGCCCCACCCCCACCCCCTAACCTCCATGGACCTCCGCGCCCTCCGCTACTTCATCACCGTGCTCGAAGCCGGCAGCCTGTCACGGGCCGCGGGGTCGCTCTACATCGCCCAGCCGGCGCTGACGGCGCAGATCAAGAAGCTGGAGGCCGAGCTGGGGGCGGCCTTGTTTGAGCGCTCGCACGTGGGGGTCACGCCCACGCCGGCGGGCTTGCAGCTGTATGAGGATGCGCGGCGGCTGTTGAGTGATGCGGCGGCGATGCGTGAGCGCATCCAGCGCATGCCGCAAGAGCCCGAGGGATCGGTGACGATGGCGGTGCCGTTTTTGCTGTCGTCGCTGCTGATGGGGCCGCTGCTGGCCCGGCTGAAGGCCTCGCACCCGCGCATCCGGGTGTTTGTGCTCGATGACCTGAGCCTGATGGTGAAGAAGGCCATGCTGGACCGCCGGGCCGACATCGGCATTCTGGTGGACACGCCGCAGGTCGACGGCCTGCATTGCCAGCCCCTGGCGACCGAGGCGATGTACTTTTGCGGGCACGACCCCGAGGGGCGGGTGTTGCCCTTGTTGCGCGCACCTGCCGTGGCCGAGAAGGGCGCGTCGGCGCCTGGCGGCCCAGGCCACCCCCGGCCCGAGATTGACTTTGCCGATGCGGCGGCCCAGCCCCTGGTGCTGCAGTCGCGGCGCTACTCGATCCGCCAGCGGGTAGAAGAGGCGGCGGCGGCGCGCGGGGTGGCCTTGAACATCGTGCACGAGCACGATTCGGCCCGCGTGATCCGGTCGCTGTATGCCAGCGGCGCGGGCTTCACGTTCACGCCGGCCTGCGCACTGGGCGAGGCGCCAGCCGGCAGTGCGGCCAGCGCAGACTGGCGGGTGGCCCGGGTGACGGGGCCCGATCTGCTGCGCCACTACAGCCTGGCCTGCAGCGCCGAGCGCGAGCCCAACGCGGTGATGCAGGTGGTGATGGCCGCGCTGCTGCAACTGGTGCAGCAACTGGTGGACGATGGGCGCTGGGAGGCCCGCTTGCCGGCCTGAGCCCACACGCCCACACGCCCTCATTACACCGGCCTCGGCGCAGGCCATCAAACATTTTGATGGCACCCCATCAGCAATCGGTATTTCCCTGATACCCCGGTCTTCTGGAACAGTGCACCCGCACCCCCGGCCTGCACCCCTTGCAGCGCAGGGCGGATTTTCAGGAGACCGCATGACAACAAGCCATCCCCCCCTGGCCGGGCGCCAGGTTCTCAATGTGGGCGCGCTGGTGGCGCGCAGCGCCCGCGCCCATGCGCAACGCACCGCCGTCAAAACCCCCAGCCGCAGCGTGAGCTATGCCGAGCTGGAGCACCGCTCCAACCGGCTGGCCAATGCGCTGCTGGGCCTGGGCCTGCAGCGCGGCGACCGGGTGGGCATCTACCTGCCCAACTGTGTCGAGATCGTCGAGATCGAGATCGCCTGCTACAAGGCCGGGCTGGTCAAGGCGCCCTTCAATGCGCGCCTGTCACCGACCGAGGTGGGTGCCGTGGCGGCCAATGCCGAGGCCAGCCTGATCATCACCACCGCCGAGCGGGCCCAGGCCATCGAGCCGCACCTGCTGCAGGCCCTGCCCGGGGGGGCCACGCCCATCGTGCGGCTGGTCGACGGGCCTGTGAGCACGGGCTACGAGGCCCTGCTGGCCCGCGCCAGCGACCAATTCACCCCGGTGGCCGTGCAGGCCGACGAGGTGGCGGTGCTGCACTACACCTCGGGCTCGTCAGGGGTGCTGAAGGCAGCCATGCAGACCTTTGGCAACCGGCTGGCGCAACTGCGCAAGTTCCTGACCCGTTCGGATGGCCAGCAGCCCGGGCACATCCTGGGGCTGGTGGGGCCGATCACCCATGCCTCGGGCATGCAGATCGTGCCGGCGCTGTGCCAGGGCGTGACGATCCGCTTGTTCAATGGCTTCGAGCCGGCGCGCTTTCTGGCCGACATGCGGGCCGACCGGGTGACGCACACCTTCATGGTGCCCACCATGATCAACATGCTGCTGGCCGAGCTGGAGGGGCGCTACCGCCCCCTGCCCGATCTGCTGCGCCTGGGCTATGGGGCCGCGCCCATGGCGCCGGCGCGCATCCTCAAGGCCATGGATGTGTTCGGGCCCGTGCTGCAGCAGGGCTATGGCGCGGGCGAGACCACCTCGGGCGTGTGCGGGCTGTCGGTCGAAGACCACCTGTTCGCACGAGCGGCCCGGCCTGATCGCCTGGCCTCTTGCGGGCGGCCGTTTCTCGAATGCGATGTGCAGATCGTGGGCGACGACGGCCAGCCCCTGGCCGTGGGCGAGATCGGCGAGATCGTGGTGCGGGGCGACGATGTGTTTGCCGGCTACTGGCGCGCCCCCGAGCTGACGGCCGAGGTGCTCAAAGACCGCGCCTACCACACCGGCGATCTGGCCCGCATGGATGAAGAGGGCTATGTCTACATCGTCGACCGCAAGAAAGACATGGTCATCAGCGGCGGCTTCAATGTGTACCCCTCCGAGGTGGAGGCGGTGCTGTACCAGCACGATGCGATCGCCGATGCCTGCGTGTTTGCCGTACCGGACGACAAATGGGGCGAGGCGGTGGCCGCCCATGTGGTGCTCAAGCCGGGCCGCGACGCGGGCGCCGAGCTGGGCGCCGCCATCGACGCCTTCTGCGCCCAGCACCTGGGCGGCTTCAAGCGGCCACGGCGCATCGAGTTCGTGGCCGGCCTGCCCAAGAACCCCAACGGCAAGGTGATGCGCCGTGCCGTGCAGGCCCCCTACTGGGAAGGCCGCGCCCGGATGGTGAACTGAAACCGACACGGAACCTGAACCATGACCACCACCCCATCCTCCTCCGCTTCAACGACGGCCCCGGCCACCGTCACCCCGCCCCACCCGGCCCCGCTGTTTGCAGGCGTGCCCTTCGAAGGCTCGGCCCAGGCGGCCGAGCTGATCGAACGCATCAACGGCTACCTGTACGGCGAGCTGGCTGCGCTGGCTCAAGAACACGGCATCGACCACGAAAACGCCCCCGACAAAGCCTTGCTGCGCCAGGTCTGGAAACGCTCGCAGGCGTTGGGCTTTTACGGCATGACGCTGCCGCGCCCCCTGGGCGGCCTGGGCCTGTCGGTGCTCGACCATGTGCTGATCAAAGAGGCCATCTACGCCAGCGGCTCGCCCTTTTCACCCCATGTGTTCGGCGAGCTCAGCGGCCCACCGCGCGTGGGGGCGCTGGCCCGGGTGGCCACGCCGTTCCAGCTTGAAAACTTCATCGCCCCCGTGGCGCGGGCCGACATGGCCATCTGCTTCGCGCTGACCGAGGCCGAGGCCGGCTCGGACGCGGGCAATGTGCAGACCCGCGCCGTCAAGGTGGGCGACCATTACGAGATCACCGGCGAAAAGCGTTTCATCTCGGGCTCGCCCTTTGCCGACTACGCGGTGCTGATGGCCTCGACCGCCACCGACCCTGCCCAGCGCGAGGTGTCGGCGTTTTTTGTGGACCTGCACGCGCCAGGGATGCGGGTGGAGTCGGGCTACAAGACCATGGCGGGCCAGACCAGCACGGGCAACATCGTGCTCGAAGGCGCACGCGTGCCGGCCACCCACCTGATCGGCGAGCCCGGCCGGGGCCTGGCGCTGGCCCTGGGCCGCATCACCGTCAACCGCCTGCTGCACTGCCCGGCCATGCTGGGCCTGGCCCAGGTGGCGCTGCGCGACGCCCGCGACCACGCGCTGCGCCGCAAGCAGTTCGGCCGCGCCATCGGGCAGTTCCAGGCGGTGCAGCACCTGCTGGCCGACATGGCCACCGACTGGGCCGCCGCGCGCGGCCTGATGCTGGCCACCGCGCGCCAGATCGACGCCGGGGGCGAGCCCCGGGCAGAGGCCTCGATGGCCAAGCTGTTCTGCTCCGAGGCGGCCTTCCGCATCGCCGACCGGGCGGTGCAGATCCTGGGTGGCGAGGGCATTGTGCAGGGCAGCCGGGTCGAGTTTCTGTTTCGCATGCTGCGCATGTACCGCGTGCTGACCGGCACCAGCGAGATCCAGCGCAACACGATTGCCAAAGAGCTGCTGGGCCAGGCCTGAGCCGACAAGAACACACAATGGAGACAAGTCATCATGAATGCGACCCCCTGCCCACCGCTGCGCCGGCGCGCCTTTCTGGCGCAGGCCACCGCCCTCGGCGCCCTGCCCCTGGTGGGCGCGCGGGCTGCCGAGCCCTGGCCCAGCCGGGCCATCAAGTGGGTGGTGCCCTACCTGGCCGGCACCGGGCCCGACACCACGGCCCGCATCGTGGCCGAAGCGGCTGCCAAAGCCTTGGGCCAGCCCGTGGTGATCGACAACCGGGGCGGTGCGGGTGGCAACCTGGGCGCCCGCCAGGTGGCCAAGGCCCCGGCTGACGGCTACACCTGGATCTACTCGGGCTCACCCATGGCGGCCAGCATGCGCATGTACAAATCACCGGGCTATGACGTGTTCAAGGATTTCCGGCACGTGATGGGGCTGACCAGCGCCGACACGGTGCTGATCGTGCATGCCGACTCCGACATCCACACCCTGGACCAGTTGCTGGGCCGGATGCGGGCCCAGCCCGGCAAGGTGGATTACGCCTCAGGGGGCACGGGCACACCCTCGCACCTGGGGGTGGAGCTGCTGCTGAGCGTGGCCAAGGCGCAGGCCCTGCATGTGCCATACAAGGGCGCCTCGGAGATCGTGAACGCCGTGCTGGGCAAGCAGGTCACCTTCGGCGCGCCGATCAGCACCGTGGCCTATGCCAACATCCAGGCGGGCCGGCTGCGCGCGCTGGCCATCACCGGCCCCCGGCGCAACCCCAAACTGCCCAACGTGCCCACGCTGGCCGAGGCGGGCGTGCCCGGGGTCGAGCTGACCTCGTGGGGCGGGGTGTCGGTGCCGGCCGGCACGCCCGAGGCCATCGTGGCCCGGATCCGTGCCGCCCTGGAGGCCGCGCTCAAGCAGCCTCAGGTGATCGCGGCCCTGGAGGAACAGGGTGGCCAGGTGCTGCCGCAAGACGGCGAGGCCTTCACCCGGGCCTTTGGCCGCGAGATCGCCTTCACCGAGGCCATGATGCGCAAGACACAGCTGGAGCCGATGTAGCCTGCAGGCCGAGCTCAGATCTCCAGAAACAGCCCGGCCACTGTCGAGCGAAGCCATCGGTTGGCAGCGTCCTGCTGATAGCGCTCGTGCCAATGCTGTTTGATGGCGAAGTCGGGAAACCGGTAGGGAGGCGCCAGCGCCCTGACGCGGGCGATCTTCATCAATGTCTGGGCCACCCGCTGCGGCACAGTGGCAATCAGGTCGGTGTTGGCCAGCAGGTTGCCCACGCCCGGCAGGGTGGGCAATGACAAGGCCACCTTGCGCTGGCTGCCCCGGCGCTTCAGCTCTTGCTCGACGATCTCATTGCCGGTGCCGGGCGCGGTGAGCACCACATGCCTTTCGCTGCGGAAGCGGCTTTCGCTCAGCTTGGCATCGATGCGCGGGTGTTGACGCCGCACCACGCAGGCGAACCCGTCCTGAAACAGTTTTTGCTGGTAGAAGCCCGCGTCCAGCTCGGGCATGTAGCCGATCGCCAGATCCGCCTCACCCGACTCCAGCAATGGCGTGGTCTCGGATGTGATGCGCAGCACCTCGATGCAGACGTTCGGCGCCTCCTTTGACACCTTGTTCACCAGCGCCGGCAAGAACTCCAGGTGGCTGATGTCCGTCATGGCGATGCGGAAGGTTCGCGATGACGAGGCCGGGTCGAACTCATCTTGCTGCTCAGTGGCCGATTGCAGCAAAAGCAAGGCCTGGCGCAAGGGCTGCACCAATTGGGCAGCCCGCGGGGTGGGCTGCATGCCGTCGCGCGTGCGCACAAACAGCGGGTCGTTGAAGCACCGCCGCAAGCGCCCCAGCGCCAGGCTGACCGAGGTTTGCGGCAGCCCCAGGTTCTCGCCGGCCCGGCTCACGCTGCGGGTCTTGTAGATCTCGTCGAAAACGGCGAGCAGCTTCATGTCCATTATTCGAATTTCCGCTGAGACTTATTGGGGTTCATCGATCGACGCCATGAAGCGGGCTGCCTACAGTGCGTGCCAACACCCGGCCGAGACGGCTGGGTGACCCACTCAAACAACCCGGAGACTTCACCGTGAAATTGACCTTGTCGCAAGCCATTCTAGTGGCCGGCCTTGCCCTCATGGGTGCTCAAGCGCCGGCCCAGGACTGGCCGAAATCCGCTGTCAAAGTGATTGTTCCGTTTGACGCGGGCTCCACGCCCGACCTGGCCGCCCGGCTCATCGCCGAGCGCCTGGCCACGCGGCTGCACCAGCCCTTTGTGGTGGACAACAAGAGCGGCGCCGCCGGCAACATCGGCACCGACGCCCTTGCCAAGGCCGAGGCCGACGGCAAGACCATCGGGGTCAGCATTGCCGGGCCGCTGGGCACCAATTCGCTCCTGTTCAAGAAGATGCCCTACGACACCGCCAAGGACATCGCGCTGATCACCCAGGCCGTTTCGCAGCCTTCGGTGCTGGTGGTCGGCAGCAAGTCGCCGGCAGCCGACACCCAGCAATTGGCCGCCCTGCTCAAGGGCCCGTCAAAGCTCAGCTTCGCCTCGATCGGTGCCGGCTCCATCTCCCACCTAGCGATGGCGGCTTTGGTGGCGCAGACCAGCGCCAATGCAGTCCATGTGCCCTACCGGGGTTCAGGGGCGGCCGTCACGGCCCTGTTGTCGGGCGAGGTCGACATGGCCTTGCTGCCTGCGGCGGCCGTGATGCCACACGTGAAGGCCGGCAAATTGCGCGCCCTGGCCGTGGCCTCACCCGCCCGCTCGCCCTCGCTGCCCGATCTGCCTACCCTGGCCGAGAGCGGCCTGCCGGACATCAAGGGCGATGCCTGGATTGGGTTCATCGCGCCGGCCAAAACCGATCCGGCCATCGTCAAGGCCCTCCACGACCAGATCGTGCAGGTGCTGGACGAGCCTGCCGTGAAGGAAAAGCTGCGAGCGCAATACATGGATCCCGTGGGCAACTCACCCGATGCGTTTCGCAAGCTGCTGGCCGCTGACGTCGCGCGCTGGAAGCCCGTCATCGAAAAAAACAAGATCTCCCTGGACTGAGCACTGAAAAGGACAAAAGGCATGACCTCATTGCAAACAAGCCTGCTGGAGCCGGCTCGACAACTGCCGGTTCTCGGTGAATATGACGTGGTGGTGATCGGGGGCGGCCCGGCCGGGCTGGCCGCGGCCGCCAGTGCGGCTCGCCGCGGGGCCCACACCCTGCTGGTGGAGGCCTATGGTTTTCTGGGCGGGATGGGGACCGCAGGTGGGGTGACCAACTTCGCGGGTCTGTACGGCCGCCATCAGGGCGAGATGCGACAACTGGTGCGGGGCGCTGTAGACGAGCTGTTGGCCCGCCTGGAGGCCATGGGAGGCCTCAACCAACCGCAGGACGGCATGCAAGGCCGGATTCGCGTGCGCTCTTACGACACCTCGCTGTACAAATGCGTTGCCGACCAGTGGATGCTCGCCGCGGGGGTGAAGCTGCTCTTTCACGCCCAGGCGGCCTCGGTGCTGATGCAGGGCCCACGCATCGCCGCCTTGGTGGTCGAGAGCAAATCGGGCCGGCAGGCGATCCGCGCCAATGTCTTCATCGATTGTTCGGGCGATGCCGACGTGGCGGCCTTTGCCGGCGTGCCTTATGCCGTGGGTGACGGCCATGGCAGCGGGCTCTTCCCGAGCACCATGTTTCGCGTGGGTCAGGTGGATGCCTCGGCGGCCTTGGCTGCCGTGGGCGAGTTCAAGGCCATCAACGACTACATGGAACGGGCCCGCCAGGCGCACCCCGGCCGCTACCGGTTTCCGCGCGAAGGGGCGATCCTTCGGCCGCAGATTCACCCCTCTGAATGGCGTGCCAACGTCACCCAGATCGCCAATGCCGAAGGCCGCGCCATGAATGCCGTGGACGCCGCGGAACTCAGCGCCGGCGAGGTGGAGGGCCGGCGCCAGATCGCCGAGTATTTCCGATTTCTGCGTGAACAGGTGCCTGGCTTCGCAGAGTCGCGCATCGTCGAAATCGCGCCCCAGGTGGGCATTCGCGAAACCCGCCGCATCGAGGGCCTTTACGCCCTGACGGGGGACGACATCCTGAACTCGGCCCGCTTTGAGGACACCATCGGCATCAATGCCTGGCCGATGGAGCTGCACCGCGCCGGGGGCATCTCCTGGGGGTTTCCGTCCGATGACAACCGGACCTACAACGACCTGCCGTGGCGGATGATCGTTCCGCAAAAGGTCGAGAACCTGCTGGTGGCCGGCCGCTGCGCCTCGATGACGCACGAGGGTCAATCAGCCGCCCGCGCCAGCGGTGGGTGCTTTGTGATGGGCCAGGCCGCCGGCACCGCCGCCGCCCTGGCCGGCAGCACCCCGGTACAGCAGATCGACATCGCGCGCCTGCAGCAGGCCCTGCTGGCAGATGGAAGCCTGTTGCAGGCCTGACGGATTGGCCACCCCGGTGCTTGAGCCTCGAACAAGCGGCAACCCGGGGCCATTGCCGGGCGCCAGCCTCGCGCAGGGCCCTCTTCGCGGCAGCCATTCGCTGCGGCGCCAGCCCAAGGTGGGTGGTGATCAGATCTTGATGAAGTTCGTGGCGGCCAAGGATCCGAATGGGAGCTCGGCCAGGCGCCCGCCCACGTCCAGTGAGCCCAGATCGACCGGAAAATAGCCCATCGCCTCCAGCACCTGGCGGACTGCGGCCTTGGCTGCTGCATCGTCACCCGAGTAGAACTGAACCCGCTGCCCACCTGACACCTCAGCCTGAGGCAACACATTCACGTCCAGGTGATTGAGCGCTTTCACCACCCGGGCGCCGGGCACAAGATCACGAAACACCTCGCTGGAGTAGCGGCCGCCCAGGTCGATGGCCTTGATGCCGTAGGCCGCGAGGGGATTGGCGGGGTCTTTGGCGTCTGGCGAATCGGGGTCCAGAAACTCGACCGGATTGGTGCCATCGATGACGATCCGGTTGTTCCAGGCCGGCAGGCCGCTCAGCGCCGTGGGCAGATCAGCCCAACGCACGGCCACCAGAACGATGTCTGCGGCAGCCGCCTCAGCCACCGTGCCGGCCTGGATGTTGGGGCCCAGCTCGACCACCAGCGAAGCCAGCGAGGCCGGGCCGCGCCGATTGGAGAGAATGGCCTTCTGGCCCATTTTGGCCAGTGCACGAGCCACATTGGAGCCTAAGCCGCCAGAACCGATGATGCCGATCGTCATTGTGTTTTCCTTGGTTTGAACAGAGGTGTTGGGGCATGCCTTCGAACCCTAGCCACCCCGCGCTGAAGGGTTCAAAGCGAGGTCGATGAAGATCCGAAGGCATGGCGGTAGCTTAAAAACCGCTTGATTGCCTGACTAGATGGTTTAATTGGCATGAACTCGTTCATTTTTATTGCCAATTGCCATGCTGGACCTCAACGACGTTGCCACCTTCATCCAGGTTGTGCGCTGCGGCAGCTTTGCAGAGGCTTCGCGGCGCCTGGGTGTTCCGCCCAGCACACTCAGCCGGCGCGTGCAATTGCTGGAGGCACAGCTGGGTACGCGGTTGATGCAACGCTCCACACGCCACCTGGCCCCGACACAGGCAGGTCAGGCCTTCCATGACCGCTGTGCCGGCGCGGTAGACGGTTTGTTCGATGCCGGTGCCGCGTTGACGACCGATGGGCAGGAGCCCAGCGGGCTGGTGCGGGTCGCGACACCCGCCGACTTTTTCGACTTCTTTCAGATGGAGTGGCTGAGCGAATTTCTGCAGGCCCACCCCAAGGTGAGGGTTGACTTTGTGCTCAGCGACGCGCGCGCCGACCTCATTGCCGATCGCATCGATGTGGCCATTCGGGGTGGTGTGCTGGAAGACTCCAGCCTGTATGCACGAAAGGTGCTCGACGCGGGCCTGGACAACCTGGTGGCCAGCCCGGCCTACCTGCAATCCCGGGGCGCACCGGCGACCTTGGCGGCGTTGCAACAGCACGACTGCCTGGGCTTCAGCCACAGCAGCGGTGAGGCCCGCTGGTGGCTGACCGGACCCGATGGCCAAGAAACAGAGGTGCCAGTGAAGGGCCGCTTCAGTGGCAACACCGTACAGGCCTTGCGCAAGGCGGCGCTGGCCGGCCTGGGCATTGCGCTGTTGCCGGCCACGCTGACGCGCCGAGACCTGCGCGCCGGCCTGCTGCTGCCGGTGCTGCCCGACCACCACCGCCTCGGGCACGGTGTGCACCTGGTGTACCCGAGTCGGCAACACTTGCCGAGCGCCGTGTCGGCCTTCATCGAGCTGGTGATTGAGAAGCTGGGCGGGGTTGAAGAGCTGCCCGAGCCGACCTGCGCCACGTCCTGATGGATGCAGCGGCCAACGCCGCCTGGAGAAGGGCTGAGCCCCCCTACCCCGCCTGATGGAACACCAGATCCTCCACCCGCCGCCCCTGCACCAGGTGTTCCTCGATGATGCGATCCATGTTGGCGGGGGTGACGTTGTAGTACCAGGTGCCGTCGGGCTGCACGCACAGCACCGGGCCGCCCTTGCAGGCCGCAAAGCAGCTCACGCGGCTGCGCTTCACGCGCAGTTCGCCAGCGTCCAGGCCGGCGGCCTTGAACTTGGCGCCCAGGCTGTCGTACAGGTCTTGCGATTCGCCACCGGGGCTGCAGCGGGGGCCGGTGCAGATCAGCAGGTGGCGCTTGTAGGTGCCGATCTTGGGCTTGACGACGGCGGGGCTGGCTGCATCAGCGGTTTGGGCCGCCATGTCCTGTTCGGTGGGGCTGCTCATGCTTCGCTTTCGTCGGCAGGGGCCGTGGCATCGTGCGCCTCGGGCGGGTGTTGCAGGGTGTCGCGGATGTAGTCGACCGGCAGGCGATGCAGCGCAGCCAGGGCCTCCAGGCTGGCGCCGGCCTGGTGGTCGGCCTGCAACGATTCCAGCCAGCCCAGCAGGCCGGTGGAGAGCGAGCGGCCAGCCTTTTCGCCCTCGCGGGTGCTGCCGCCGTCGTCCATGTCGTACTTGTTGGCGTAGCCGCGCGGGGTGACCATCAGGCCGTGGCGCACAAAGGTGTTGCTGTTGCCGATCAGCACGGTGCTGAGCATGCCGATGTCGGCCTCGGCCATCTGGTCCAGCGTGGTGAAGACGATGTTCTCGCGGCGGCGGTAGGCGCTCTTGACGATGGCCACCGGGGTGTCGGCGCGGCGGTGCCGCAAGAACAGGCGCTGCGCTTCGACGATCTGGCGCGTGCGCCGGCCGCTCTTGGGGTTGTAGAGTGCCACCACGAAATCGGCCATGGCCACCGCATCGAGCCGGCGCGCAATCGTGGGCCAGGGCGTGAGCAGGTCCGACAGCGAGATGGCACAGAAATCGTGCGTGAGCGGTGCCCCCACGCGGGCCGCGCAGCTGTTCAGCGCCGAGGCCCCGGGCACGATCTCGAGCTGCACCGGGTCGTCGGGCGTCCAGCCGGCCTGAAACAGCACCTCGTAGGTGGGGCCGGCCATGCCGTACACGCCGGCATCGCCCGACGAGATCAAGGCCACCTTCTTGCCGGCGCGGGCGCATTCGAGGGCGCTGATGGCGCGGTCCAGCTCTTCGGTCATCGACTTGCGGATGATCTCCTTGCCTTCGAGCAGGTCGGCCACCAGCTTGATGTAGGTGACATAGCCGATCACCACGTCGGCCTCGGCGATGGCCGAGCGGGCGCGGGCCGTCATGTGCTCGACGCTGCCCGGGCCGATGCCCACGAGCATGATCTTGCCCGCCAGGGGCTCGGGATGGGTTGGTTCAGGGTTCATGGTCTGGGTTCTCAGCCTTCAGGGGTGGGGTTCATGAGCGCCACCGACACGGTGGCGTTGCGACCGTCGGGGCCGCAGTGCTTGTGCTTTTCCAGCAGCAGGGCCGGCGCGGGCGGGCCGGGCCAGCCGGCGGCCAGCAAGGCGGCTGCCTCGCTGACCGAGGGGGTGCCGGTGTAGTGGCGCACGGTCTCCGAAGGGTTGGGCACGGGCACGGCCGCCAGCACCTCGGGTGGGTGGAAGCGCAGCGCCCAGCCCTGCTCGGCCGCCAGCGCCAGCAGGCCAGCCTCGTCGGCCTTGAGGGTGATGCTGGCGGCGGCCTGCACATCGGCCCAGCCGGCGCCGGCCTGGGCCAGGGCCTGCTCCACCGCCTGGCGCAGCGTGGCCAGGCTGCAGCCCCGGTCGCAACCCAGGCCCAGCGCCACGGTGGGACGGTGTCTGGCGTGGTGTCCGGAGGGGTTCATGCACTCGCCTCCAGCGGTGGCCGGTACACCACCAGGCGCTCGCTCAGTTGGGCCCAGCGTGCCTCGTCCACCTCGGCATGGGTGACCCACAGCACGGCGGCAAAGCGGCTCAGGTCCACCGCGTCGAACTGGCTGAAGCAATGGATGTTGGCGGGCAGCGGCGTGGGCCGGGTCCACCAGTCGGGGCGTCCGGCCTCTTGCACGAAGGCGATGGGCTCGCCATTGACCACATGGGCCGACACGCGGGTGATGTTGATCTTGGGCGCCTCCACGCGCCAGCCCAGGTGCCGGCCCAGGATGTCGACCGGCAGGGTGCGGCCCACGTCGGAGGCGGTGGTGAGCACGGGGCGGGCCTGCAAGGCCTCGGCCACGCGCTCGCTCCATTCGTTGGCGCCGCCCACATGGCCCGACAGCACCGGGATCACGTACTGGCCGGCATCGTCCACCACGATCACGCCGGGGTCTTCGTCCTTGCTGCGCAGGTGCGGCGCGATCAGGCGCACCACGGCGCCCAGCGAGACAAAGAACACCAGCTGGTCCCAGCCCTCGAACAGGGGGCCGATCTCGTCGCGCAGCGCGCCCTCGTAGGCGTGCACCCGGTTGGGCAGGCCGGCAAACTGCGCGGCAAACTTGGCCGAGGTGCAGATGTCGGCCTGCGGCAGGGCCTGCGCCAGACGGGCCGCCTGGCTGGCGCCGTGGCGGGTGATGGCCACCAGGCACACGTGCACGTCTTCGGCGGCCTTGGCCGGGGCTGACAGCACCACGGGGGGCTGGGCGCTTGGGGTGGGTTCGATCATGGGTGCTCCAGCAATGAGGGGGTGGCCGATGCGGGCGGGGCACTCTTCTTGAGGCAGCCCTTGATGCGCTCGCCGCGCACGCGGCCGGGGTTTTTGATCAGCAGCAGCGACAGGTAGCTGACCCGGGTACCGCGCAAGGCCAGCAGGTCGATGCCAGACACCCGGCGCTCGTCGGGCGCGCCCACGCGCTCGATGAAATGCGCGCCTTCCAGCAGGCCGCGGCGCTGCAGCCAGTCGAGCAGCTCGTCGAGCAGGGGCTTGATCTTCATGAGCACCAGGGTGTCGAAGTCGGGCAGCAGGCGATCGACCGCGCTCAGGCCGTAGGCGGCGGGCACGATGGCCACGGTGTCGTCCTGCTCGGCAAAGGGCACCCCAGCCCGGGCGCTGGCCGCGGTGAACGAGTTGACGCCGGGCAGCACCTGCACCGGCACTTCGGCGTCCAGCGCCTTCAGGGTGCGGGCCAGGTGGCCAAAGGTGGCATAGGTGCTGGCGTCGCCCTCCACCAGAAACAGCACATCGCGCCCAGCCTGCAGCCAGGGCAGCAGGGCTTGCGCGGCCTTGAGCCAGGCGCGGGCCAGCTTCTCGCCGTCGTGGGTCATCGGAAACAGCAGCAGGCTGTGCTGCTCGGGGGGCTTCAGGCCTGCGCGGGTGGCGATGTCGAGCGCGTAGCTGGGGGTTTTGCCGCTGCGGGCCGGGTAGGCCCAGGCCACGTCGCGGCGCTGCAGGGCGGCCCAGGCGGCACGGGTGATCTGGCCCGGGTCACCGGGGCCCAGCGAGACACCCCACAGGGTGCCGCGCCGAGGCTCCGCGGTCGATGCGGCAGACGGCAAACTCGTGGGCTCAGTCATGGAAGGCTTCCTCAGGGTGGGCACGCCGGGCGCAGACCAGCCACACCGGGTTCTCGGCGGCCATGCGGTGCATGTGCAGAATGGGTTTGCTGCGCGCGGCCTGGAGTTGCAGCACGTCCCAACTCAGGGTGCCGGGGGCGGCCTGGGTGCTTGCGGCCTGCAAGGCCGCGGTGGCGCTGGCCAGGTTCTCCAGGGTCACGAAGTTCATCACCAGGTGGCCGCCCGGGCGCAGGCGCTGCAGCACCAGGGTGATCAGCTCGGCCAGCTCG
Organism: Curvibacter sp. GW821-FHT09D12; assembly: GCF_059416245.1. Classification (NCBI taxonomy): domain Bacteria; kingdom Pseudomonadati; phylum Pseudomonadota; class Betaproteobacteria; order Burkholderiales; family Comamonadaceae; genus Curvibacter; species Curvibacter sp. GW821-FHT09D12. Next base: position 18,726 of record NZ_JBWKOU010000020.1, read on the forward strand.
CCGCCCGAGCCACCGATGAACACCGCATCGGGGTCGGGCCAGTCGGCCAGGCCCTCGGGGGCGCGGCCCAGCTGCAGGCTGTAGTTGCTCAGGCCGGCGCGGGCGTGGTTGCGGCTGGCAATGGCATGGTCGGCCTCGTTCTTCTCGATGGACCACACATGGCCGCGCCGGCACAGGCGCGCCGCCTCCAGCCCCACCGAGCCCGAGCCGGCCCCGATGTCCCACACCCTGCTGGCGGGTCGCAATTGCAGGCGGGCCAGGCTGACGGCGCGCACCTCCTGCTTGGTGATCAGGCCCTTGTCGGGCTGGCGCTGCTCATAGGCGCTGTCGGGCAGGCCCAGGCATGGGGGCTGGGGCGCGGCCCGCAAGCGCCACAGCAGCACCACATTGAGCTCGGCAAAGCGCAGGGTGGCGGCCTGGGCCGGGCTGAGCTCGGTGTGCAGGCGCTCTTCGGCCTGCAGCAGGTTCTCGGCCACGGCCATCTGGTAGTCGTCGCCCAGGCCCTCGGCCAGCAACAGGCGGGCGATGCGGTCGGGGCTGTTGGCCGGGCTGGTCAGCACCAGCAGGCGGCGCTCGCCGCGCAAGGCCTGGGCCAGCGCGTACAGGCCGTGGCCGGGCGGGCTGCCCACTGCCCACTCGCCGGCGTCCGTGCCGTGCACCGAGACAATGCGGGCGTCCTGCCAGGCCAGGCCGATGCGGGCGCAGGCCAGTTGCAGGGTCGACAGGTTGGGCAGGATGTCGAGTGCCTGCACGCACAGGTGCTGCGCCAGATAGGGCGCGATGCCGTGGCACAGCGGGTCGCCGGTGGCCAGCACCACGCAGGCCAGGTGGGCCTCGCGGGCCGCGCGCACCCAGCCGGGCACGGCCTTGAGCTGGCCGCCCAGATCGTGCAGCCGGGCCTGGGGCTTGAACTCGTGGCGCAGCAGGGCCAGGGTGCGGGCCCCGCCGATCACCACATCGGCGGTGCGCAGATGGGCCAGCGCGGTGGCGCTGAGGCTGGCCACGCCGTCATCGAGCACACCGATCACGCGGCAGGGGTTGGGGTCTTTCTCGGGGGTCACGGAGCGGGGTCCTCGTTGGTGTCGGTGTCGTTGTCTTTGTCGGTGTCGAGCAGAAGGGCCCGGGCCGGAAGGGCCGGTCTCTCAGACGGGGGCAGCGCCGGGGGCGAGAGCACATCAGCCACCAGTTGCCCGGCAAAGTCGCACACCAGCACGCGCAGCTGAAAGGCGCGGCCATAGCGCTGCGGGTCGGTCAGGGTGTCGATGGCCGCCTGGGCCAGGGCCTGATGGAAGGCGGGGCCCAGGCCACGCTCCACCATCAGTTCGGCGCCGAAGCGGGCAGTCTCGGCCTGGGCCATGGCTTGGCAGTCGGCCTCGCTGGCACCGATCTGGCGGCCGATCTGCGCCACCAGCTCGGTGTCGACCACGTTGCGGTTGGCATGGGTGATGGTTTCGCCCTGGGCGATCTTGGTGAGCTTGCCCACCATCACGCCCAACACCACCAGCGGCAGGCCCTGGGCCACCGCCTCGTCAAGCGCATAGCGCAGAAAGTCGCCCATCTGCACAAAGCTGGCGGCGGGCAGGCCGGGCTGCTCGGCGCGCAGGGTGGCCATGGCAAACGATTCGGTGCGGCCGCCCGTGGTCAGCGCCACCACGCCGTGGCCCAGCGTGGCCGCCACCTGCACGCCCTGCACCACGCTGGCACGCCAGGCGGCGGTGGAGTACGGCCGCACGATGCCGGTGGTGCCCAGGATGCTGATGCCGCCCAGGATGCCCAGGCGGGCATTGGTGGTCTTCTTGGCCATCTCCTGCCCACCGGGCACGCTGATGCACACCTCCAGCCCATGCTCGGCCAGCAGCGCCGGGGCCACCTCGCGCAGGTTGTCGGCGATGTTCTGGCGCGGCACCGGGTTGATGGCCGGGCCGCCCACCTCCAGGCCCAGGCCCGGCAAGGTGACCGTGCCCACGCCCTCGCCGGCGCGCCAGTTCAGCACACCGGCCTGGCCGGGCAGCACGCGCAGGTCCACCGTGAGGTGGGCGCCATCGGTGCAGTCGGGGTCATCGCCAGCAAACTTGACCACCATGGCGTGAGCGCTGACCGGGTCGCAGCGGCCGTCGTGCACCGCAAAGCGCACCCGGTCGCCATTGGGCAGCAGGCTTTCCACCGCGTCGGGCACCTGGCCGCTCAACAGGCCTTGCACGGCGGCGCGGGCCGCGGCCGCAGCGCAGGCGCCGGTGGTGAAGCCGGTGCGGGTGCCGCGGGGCGGGGTGCCCTTGCCCTCCATTTTGCTGTCCATCTTTGCTGCCATCACGCGGCCCCGGCGGCTTTCTGACGCGCCTCGGCCAGCGCCAGCAGGGCGTGCAGGGCCGCCACCACCAGGGTCGAGCCGCCCTTGCGGCCCCGGATCACGATCCAGGGCACCTCGATCAGCTCAGCCATCAGGTCTTTCGATTCGGCCGCCGCCACAAAGCCCACCGGCATGCCCACCACCAGGGCCGGGCGAACGCCCTCCTCGCGGATCAGGCGCACCAGCTCGATCAGCGCGGTGGGCGCGTTGCCGATGCCCACGATGGCGCCCTGCAGCAGGCCCTGGCGATGCGCCTTGCGCATGGCCTGCACGGCGCGGGTGGTGTCCTGGGCGCGGGCCGCCTCGATCACGTCCGCATCGCTGATGAACTGGTGGGTGCGCATGCCAAAGTGGGCCAGGCGCGGCTGCGAGAGGCCCGAGCAGATCATCTCGACATCGGCCACCACGGGCGTGCCGCCGCGCAGCATGGCCTGCAGGCCGGCCTCCACCGCGCCGGGGTGGAAGTCGGTCAGGCCGTTGAACTCAAAATCGGCATTCGCGTGGATCATGCGGCGCACGATGGGCCACTGGCCCGGGTCGTACGCGTGTGGGCCCACCTCGGCGTCGATGATGGCAAAGCTGTCGTGCTCGATGGCCTGGCCGGCGCGGGTGAGCTGCTCGGTGACGGTGTTGACGGTGCTCATGCGGGTTGGGCCTGTGGGGCCTGTGCTGCGTTTGCGGCCGGTGCTGTGGCTTCGGGCGCGTGGGCGTGAACATGAACGGGCGCCGGTGCATGGGTGTGCTCATGCGAATGCCCATGGCCCATGTCGTGCGCGATCTCGCGGTAGCTGCAGCCGTCGCAGGGCAGGCGGCTGTCGGGGGTGCCGGCCAGCAGATCGAGGGCGCGCTGCTCCAGCAGCTCGAAAATCTCGGGCTCGAAGCCGAAGTGCGTGCTGCAGGCCAGGCGCAGCTGCGGGTACTGGCCACGCAGGTGCTGCACCTGTCGGTGGATGCGCTCCATCAGCGTGCCGGTGTACAGGTAGTAGGGCAACACCACGATCTGCCCCATGCCCAGCAGCACCTGGCGTTGCACCACGCGCTCCAGTCGCGGCCAGGTGATGCCGGTGAAGGCCAGGTCGACCAGTTCGTGGTCGCCCTCCTCCAGCAGCCAGCGCGCCATCTTGGCCATGTCGCCATTGGCGCCCCGGTCGGACGAGCCCCGCCCCAGCACGATCACGCCGGTGCTGCGCGGGTCGGGCATGTCCAGGCCCAGCATGGCCTGTCGCAGGCGCCGCTTGAGGATGGCCAGGATGGGGTCACAGGCCGTGAGGTGGGGCGCCAGCAAAATCTGGCTGCCGGGGCAGTGGGCACGGGTGTGCTCGATGGCCTCGGGGATCTCCATCTTCACATGGCCGGCGGCGTTCAGGATCAGCGGCAGCACCAGCACCCGGCGCCCGCTTTGCGCGGCACTCAGCAGGCCGTCGTGCAGCGAGGGCGAGGCAAACTCGATGAAGCACACCTCGATGCGCCACTGCGGTCGGCGCGCGCGCCACTGGGCCACGAAGTCGAGGATCTCGGTGTTGCCGGCGGCCTCTCGCGAGCCGTGGCCGACCAACAGCACGGTGTCCTCTGAGGTGATGGTAGTGAGCTTGTTCATGCCGTGGCCTTTCGAAAGCGGTGGGTGAAGGTGGGGTCGTAAAGCTTGGAGCGGGCCAGCGTCTCCCAGTCGGCGGCGCCCAGCGTGGGGCTGGCCACCACCATGGCCTGGCTGACGATGCCGGCCTCGCGGCAGCGCTGCTTGATGTCGGCCAGGGTGCCGCGCACGATGCGCTCCTGGCCCGGCCAGCTGGCCTTGTGCACCACCAGCATGGGGGCGTCCTCGGGCCAGCCGGCGGCCCGCAGGCCAGCTTCGATCTTGTGCATCAGGGTGATCGACAGAAAGATGCACAGCGTGCTGCGGTGCGCGGCCAGCGCAGCCAGGTCTTCGCCCTCGGGCATGGGAGTGCGGCCTTCGACCCGGGTCAGGATCACGGTCTGCGTGACCTCGGGCAAGGTCATGGCCTCGCCGGCGGCCGCCATCGCCGCCATGGCCGACGACACACCGGGCACCACGGCCCAGCCGATGCCGAGCGCGGTGAGCGGCCGGGTCATCTCGATCAAGGCACCGTACAAGCTGGGGTCGCCGGTCTGCAGGCGCACCACGGTGGCATGGCGAGCGGCCTGCTCGGACAGCCAGTCGCTCATCTGCTCCAAGGTCATGTCCTTGGAGTCGCGCACCAGGCAGCCCGCGGGCGCATACAGGGTGACGGCCTGGTCGACCAGCGAGCCGGCAAACAGCACGGCCCCGGCCTGGGCCAGCAGACGCTGGCCCTTGAGGGTGATCAGCTCGGGGTCGCCCGGGCCGGCCCCCACAAACCAGACCTTGCCCAAGGGTCGCGATGCGGGCAGTGGGGCTTCAGTCATGGGCATTCGAGGTCACCAGATCACAAGAGGCGGCCTGCCGCAGCAGGCCGAGCAGCGCTTCGTGGCTGCGGGGTGGGTCGGTCTCGGGCAGCAGGCCCCGGCCTTGCAGGGCCTGGTGCAACTCGAGCACGCGGGGCAAGGGCTGGCCCAGGCGGCGCCAGCCTGCCGCCTGCCCCGGCAGCTCGGTGGCGGGCAGCGAAGCGGTGCAGCGGCCGGCCTGCATCAGATGCAGGTGGTCGGCCCAGGCGTAGGCAAAGTCGATGTCGTGGGTGGACAGCAGCACGGTCACGCCGCGCGCCACCAGGCCGTCGAGCAAGGTGGTCAGCGCCAACTGCATCGGGGCGTCCAGGCCGGCCATGGGCTCGTCGAGCAACAACACCTCAGGCTGCATGGCCAGCACGCCGGCCAGGCACACGCGTTTCTTCTGGCCAAAGCTGAGCTGGTGCACGGGTGCCAGCGCCTGCTCGCTGAGGCCCACATCGGCCAGGGCAGCGCGCACGCGCTCGCGCACCGTGGCCTCGTCCAGCCCCAGGTTGAGCGGGCCATACGACACGTCTTCAAACACCTGGGCCGAGAACAGCTGGTGCTCGGGGTTCTGGAACACCAGCCCCACGCGCTGGCGCAACGCGCGAAGGCCGGCACGGCTGGCGTCCAGCGGCTGGCCATCGAACACGATCTGGCCCGCACTGGGCCGCAGCAGCCCATTGAGTTGCTGCAGCAAGGTGGTCTTGCCGGCGCCATTGGCGCCCAGCAGCGCATGGCGGCGCCCACGGGCCAGGCGCAGGCTGCAGTCGTGCAGGCCCTGCGGGCCGTCGGGGTAACGGAAGCCCACGCCCTGCAGTTCAAAGACAGGCCATGCCGTCCTCATGGCAGGCCCCAGGTCGCCACCAACAGGCCCAGCGAGGCGAACGCCGCCAGCCCGACATCGCGCCGCGCATGAGGATAGACCGGCGGCAGAAAACGCAGCCCAGCCCCGCCGCAGCGCGCCTCGGCGCTGGCCTGCAGCACCCGGGCGCGCTGCCACAGTTGCACGGCCTGGTGGCCCAGCAACAAGGCGATCGAGCGCACGGCCTGGGCCCGACTCGCGTAACCGAGGCGGGCACGCTGGGCACGGCTGGCCTCATGGAACAGCGCCAGGGCCACAAACAGCAGGCGGTGGCACAGCACCATCAGCTCCAGCAGCAAGGCCGGCACCCGCAGGCGGCGCAGCAGGGCCATCAGATCGGGCAGCGGCGTGGTCAGCGTCAGGCCCAGCAAGGCCGCCAGCGAGGCCAGCGCCCGCGCACTGGTGCGGGCCGACAAGGCCAGGGCGTCGGGCGCCAGTTGCAAGGCAGGCAGCCCAGGGCCATTCCAGCCCAGCGACACCGCCATCGATGCGGCCGACAGGCCCAGAAAGCCCAGCGGTGCCCAGGCCGCGCGCAGATAGGCACGCCAGGACACGCCAGCCCCAAGCAGGCACGCAGTGACCAGGGCCGCCGTGCAGCCCAGGGCCCGCCCGGGCGTGGCCGCGCCCTGGGCGGCAGCCAGACCGGCCAGCGCCCACAAGCCCTTTGCGGCCGGCGACACGCCCCGCCAGCGGTTGGCGTAGGCCCAATGTTCAATCAACATGGCGGATCAGGGCTTGGGGAGTGCAGGGTCTGCCGGGCGATCATGGGCCGGGGGCTGGATCTGCCGTGCAGCACGCTCACGCGCCACGGACAGCCCCAACCAGAACCCGATCACCCCGGCGCCCAATGCGGCCTGCAGCGCAAACAGCAGCGAGGCGATCTCGTTGCTGGCCGGCTCAAGCACCGGGCTGAACCAGGGCTGGTAATGCGGCGCCAGTTGCGCAATGGCCTGCTGGGCTTGGGCGTCGGCCCCGCCAAAGTGCTCGGCCAGCGCCGCCGCATCGTTGGGCTGGGCCACCCAGCACAGCGGCAAGGCGGTGAGCAGCACCACACCGGCCAGCAGCATCAGGTTGCGACGGCTCATGCTTCCACCCCGCGCCGGGTAAACAAGGGCAGGCCCTGCAGCTCTGCCGCATTGAAGCGGGCCATGGCATTGACCACCAGCACAGTGAGCAAGCCTTCGCTGATGGCCAACGGGATCTGCGTGAGCGCGAAGATGCCGCCGAACTTGAGCAGCGAGGCGGCCATGCCGCCGACCGCGTCGGGAAAGGCCCAAGCCAGTTGCACCGAGGTGCACAGGTAGGTGGCCAGGTCCCCCAGGCAGGCGGCGCCAAACACCGCACCCGAACGCCCCAGGCCGCAGGCGCGGGCCAGCCGGAACACGCCGTAAGACACCAGCGGCCCCACGATGCCCATCGAGAACAGATTGGCCCCCAGCGTGGTGAGGCCGCCGTGGGCCAGCAGCAAGGCCTGGAACAGCAGCACCACCAGCGCAATCGGCACCATCGCTGCCGGCCCGAACAGCATGGCGCCCAGGCCCACCCCAGTGGGGTGCGAGCAACTACCGGTGACCGAAGGCAGCTTGAGTGCCGACAACAAAAAGGCAAAGGCCGCGCTCACGCCCAGCAGCATGCGCTGCTCGGGCTGCGCCTGCACGCTGCGCTGCATGGAGCGCAGGCCCCAGATCACAAAGGGTAAAGAGGCGGCTGACCAGCCCAGCGCGTGCGCTGGCGGCAAAAAGCCTTCCATGATGTGCATTCGAATCCTCCCGTCGAATGGTTCCTGTCAAGGCACCACGCGGAGGATGAAAAAGGCGGCCAGACGCCCGCAGGCGAGCCGGGGCATGTTGGCTGCAATCTTCCCGTCACCCCGGGGAATGGTGCTGGCGCTTTTTCGGGCCGGTATTCTGGCTCGCCTTCATCCTTCTCCGCACCTTCCCGTGTCATGCACAGTGGTGTGTTGGCGGAGTCGTCTGGCTTACAGCAGCGGGGGCTGCGCCGGAATGGCCACACAGGGTTGTTGTGCGGCGTCACCGGCTTCCCGTTTAACGTGCCCCCTGAAGAGGTCACGCACCCGAAGCGGCGATCTTAACTGCAGAAACCCGCAGATCATGAGGCCACTCGAAAATCGATTTCAAGGCCCGGGAAGGGGCGCAGGTGCGCCGACAGGACTTCGCCATGTGCCAGTCGCACCTTGGCGCCAGGGGGGCCGCCGCTGGCGTCAGCAAGTGCAGGCGGCAGGTAGACTGCGGCCATGAAATCAATCAGCCGCGCCCAAGCCGAGCACATCGGCGAGATCCTGGCCGACGTGGCGCGCACCGAGATCATGCCAAGGTTCTCTGGCACGCAGTCGAACCGGGTTCGCGAAAAAACGTCGGCCTTCGACATCGTGACGGACGCTGATGAGGCGGCCGAACGTGAGATCACGGCGCGCCTGCGCAAGGCCTACCCCTCGGCATTGATCGTCGGAGAAGAGGCCACGGGGCGGGATCCGGGTTTGCTGACCCAAATGGCGACTGCCGACCTGGCGTTCATCATCGACCCGATTGACGGAACGAAGAATTTTGCGTCGGGCCTGCCGCTGTTTGGGGTCATGGTGGCTGCGACGGTGCGGGGTGAGGTGGTGATGGGGGTCATCCATGACCCGGTCTGCCAGGACACCTCATTCGCGGTGCGCGGAGAAGGGGCCTGGAAGCAAGGGCCGGGGCGGCCGCCGACCTCGCTCAAGGTCGCCGAGACCGTGCCCCTGGCCGAGATGCAAGGCGTGGTCGGGACCAATTTCCTGCCCGAACCCCTGCGAACGACCGTGGCACGGAACCTGTCTCGTCTGGCACTCAATTTCTGGTTGCGGTGCGCTGCTCACGAGTATCGAATGATTGCGGACGGCCATTGCCACCTGCTGGTCTACAACAGGCTCATGCCTTGGGACCATGCGGCGGGCTGGCTGTTGCACCACGAGGCGGGCGGGTACAGCGCCCGGTTCGATGGCAGCCCTTACCTGCCAACACACACCAGCGGCGGTCTGATCCTGGCCACCGATCGACACGCCTGGGAACTCATCAGGGACGCCCTGCTGGGTGCGCCCTTGTAGCGTGATCGCGGGGTCAGGCCATTGCCAGACCCGCGCAGCGGCCAAACCAGGCGCTGGCTTGCGGCCCTCAGGCCAGCGCCACCACCCGATTGCGCCCCTGGTGCTTGGCCTGGTAGAGAGCCTGGTCACTGCGATCGATCATCGATTCGGCGGCGGTCGGGCCTTCGGTGGGTATGCTGGCATGCACGCCGATACTGATCGTCACCGGGATGCTCACCCCATTGACCACCATGGCCAGATCGCCCACGGCACGACGGATGTCCTCAGCCACCGCCCGGGCGCCCTCGATCGTGGTGGCGGGCAACAGGGCCAGAAACTCTTCACCGCCAAAACGCGCCAGCATGTCGGCACTGCGCAAGCGGGTCTGGGCCCGCTGCGCCACCTGGCGCAGCACCTCGTCACCCACCAGGTGGCCATGCTGATCGTTGACAACCTTGAAATGATCGATGTCGAGCATCAGCAGGGCCAGAGGACTGTGACGCCGCCGGGCCAGGGCCAGGTGGTGGTCCATGAGCTCCATCAGGGCAAGGCGGTTGTAAAGACCGGTCAGGCGATCGTGGCTGGCCAGCTCATGCTGCTGGCTGACGGCATGCTCCATCTGCATCAGGACAAAGCCCATGCTGTTGAGCAGCAACACCGCCAGAACGGCAAAGTAGGTGACCACCTGCACCTGGGTCGGTACGTTGAACTGGATGTCCCAATCCGAGGCGCCGAGCATCGAGCCCGTGCGCGCCACCAGCGTGACGAAGAGCAGCGATGCCCCCACGATCACCACCCAGCGGCCCGTGAGGCGGCGCCCATGCAGGCCGGGCGCCCAGGCCTGCGACAGCAACACGAGCGCCAAGGCGGCCTGCAGGCCCGCCACCCACACGTTACGCCAACGATCGTCATGCAGCAAAGCCACGGCCGCGACCATGTTCAGCCCCGCCGGCAACCACACCACCCAGCGCGGCAAGGTGTCGCAACGGCCCCGCTGGAAGGCCATCAGCGCCAGGGTGTGGATGACCAGGCTGAGCGCTGTCAAGGCATTGGTCAACACGATGGACAGGCCTGGCCAGCCCGCGTCTCGCAGACCGAACGCCGGGTAGGACAGGGCATTCACGACCAGGCCCAGGCCCCAAAGCGACAGGCCCCTGTGCAGGCGGCTGCCCCAGGCCACGGCCAGCACGGCACCGGCAAGCACGCCACTGGCCAGGGTGAGCGCCATGAGCAAGGTCGGCAGATGCAAGGTCATGAATCAGACGTCCGTGTTTGAAATTGACTCTACACCGAAACCGGGTGCGCCGGCCTGCGCCGCAACAGGCCACCAGCACCTGATCGGCTCAGGCGGCCTCGAAGGAAAACCCGCCATGGCTCAGCAGTTCAACGCAGATATCAGCGGCCTGGGGGTCATAGATCCGGCCGCGCCCGCGTTGTATTTCGGCCAGGGCCGCCTCCAGCCCCAGGCCCACCCGGTAGGGACGGTCCAGGCACATGGCCTCGACCACGTCGGCCACGGCCAGGATGCGGGCGCCGAGGATGATCTGGTCCTGATGCAGGCCCTGCGGGTAGCCGCTGCCATCCAGCCTTTCATGGTGCTGCAACACCATGTCGGCAATCGGCCAGGGAAACACGATGTCCTTGAGGATGTCGTGACCGGCCTGCGGATGGCGCCGCAACACCTGGTACTCCTCCTCGGTGAGGCGCCCGGGTTTGGTCAGAATCGCCTCCGGCACCTGGATCTTGCCGATGTCGTGCACGATACCGGCCAGGTGGATACCCTGCACCTCGTGCTCCGACAGACCCATGCGGCGCGCCATGGCCACGGCCAGCGAGGCCACACGGCGTTGGTGACCGGCGGTGTAGGGGTCGCGAAACTCCACCGTGGTAGCGACTGCCTGCACCGTGGCCTCCAACACGTGCTCCAGATGGCGCAGGGTCTGCACATGGGCCTGCTGCACTCGGCGCGAATGGATGCCAAAGGCCAGGTCATCCGCCAGTTCCCCCAGCAAGACCACTTCCTTCTCGTTGAAGGCGTCGGGGGCGGCCGAGTAGATGGTCAGCGCCCCCAGAGTGCGCCCGTCGACCATCAGCGGAAACGCAGCGCTGGAGCGAAAGCCGTGGGCCAGAGCGGCCACACGCCAGGGTGCCATCTTCTTTTCAGTGCTGAAATCGCGGTTGATCTGCGCCTGTCCCAGGCGGATCGCCATGCCCGTGGGCCCCTGCCCCAGCGCGTTGTCCCCCCAACTGATCTGGGCGGCCTTCAGGTAGCCGTCGTTCACACCGAACTGGGCAATCTGGCTGACGGACTGGTGCGCATCGTGTTCAGCAAAGCCGACCCAGGCGAGCCGGTATCCACCCACCTGCACGGCAATGCGGCAGACCTCGTCGAGCAAGGCGTCCTCTTGCTGACCGTGCACCACCGCCTGATTGGACTTGCTGAGCAACTGCAAGGCCCGGTTCAGGCGCACCACGTCGTTGTTCGAGGCCAGGGCCTCCGCCATGTGATCAAAGGCCGAAGCAAGCGTGCCCATCTCGTCCGAGCGGGGCGCCAACCCCGTGCGCGCCAGATGGTTGCCGGCACCCAGCTCCCGTGCCGCGGCCACGATGCGGCGCAAGGGTCGCATCAGCCAATGCTCGCCACCCCACCAGACCAGGGCAAACGCGCAGGCCACCCACAGGGCCATCAGGGCGATATCGGTCGTCATCTGCCGGTCGGCCGCCGCGGTGATCGCCGACTCGCTCTCGGCCACATAGAAATAGATCGGGCCGGCCAGAGTGTCGGCAAACCGGTACAGGGTGACCAGGCGCCTGACCCCATCCTGGAACACCAGGCTAACCGCCACACCCAGGCCTTGCTGGCGCACCTGCTCGAAAGCCGCTGGGTCGAACACCTCGGTGTCGGCCTGCGGGACCGGGCCGAGCCGGCGCGTGATGACCCAGCCGTGGGCATCGACCAGGCCCGAAATCGACTGGCCGGGCGCCCGAGCACCAGACGCCTCGTGGGTCACCCAGCTCAGGTCCATGGCCACCACGATCACGCCCTGCACCCGGCCCTCGGCATCCCGGATGCGCTGAGCCACGGGCAGCACATGCTTGCCGGTGAAGCCTCCGATTTGAGCGGCCCCGACCACGGGATCGTCTTGCGCCAGGGCCCGCGGCATGAAGGAACGATCGGCGATGTTGAGCGCCTTGGCCCCTCGCACCAGGTGGCAGCGGGTATCGCCATTCGGCATTGCCATGAACACATTGGCCAACTGCGGGTCTTGGGACACCAGGCCTGCCAGCCGGCGATCACACTGGGGATCGTTGATCAGACCGGCCAGGTCCACCGCCTGGGTCAGCAGGGCCAGCAGACGCCGGGTGTTGTCAAACCCCAACCTTTGCCGGTCGGCCATGGCCGAGGACAGCACACCCTGCTGCGCCATGGCCGCCGCGATGTCGGCAGATCGGCGCTCCATGGCCCGATAAGCCGACGCGAACAGGAAAGCACCACAGGTGCACAGCAACAGAACCAGAAAACGCCAACGGACACTGAGCGAAGCAATCGGCGACACCATCGACAAGCCTCCGGTCTTTGACAGGCAGTACGCCCAGCAGGGCATTCGAAGTGCTCCGGCCAGCCGGCCGGGGCCCCGTTTCAGGCCGACGCCCGAACCCACTCCCTCGCTTCGGCCAGGGTCGCAAACAGCAGGATCGGCGGCATTTGGGTGATCTGGTCGTACTTTCGGGCCATGGCGATGATCACCGGGTCCACGGTGACGGCCAGGATGCGGTATTTGGGATTCACGAAGGTGGCCCCGATGTTGATGGCAGCCGTGTCCACAATGCCGCCCTCGCCCATGGTGAAGGCCTCGGTCTCCGAAAAATCGTTGATGGTGTAGCGGATGTTCTCGAAGCGCGGGTCGCTGTGGAACTGGCCCACGGACGACAGAAATTCTTCAGCCGTGACGATGCCCCAGAAACGTTTGTGGATACCTTGGGGTTCGCGGATGATTTCGTAGGGCATGGTCTGGAAACTGCAAATCTGATCGTCTGGACGCCATAAATTCGCCCGTCGGTCGCTATTTGACCATGAACGGACAAGGGGCAGGCGCCCCCGCCCTTCAACCGTCGATCAGCGCCGGATCCCAGGCAAACACCGTCTGCTGCTGCGTGCCGAGTTTCTCGATGCCCAGCGTCATCACATCCCCCGGGCGCAGGAACTGCGGGGCCGGCTTTTTGCCCATGCCCACGCCGGGTGGGGTGCCGGTGGTGATCAGGTCGCCGGGCTCCAGGGTCATGAAGCGGCTCAGGTAGCTGACCAACTGGGCCACGGTGAAGATCATGGTGCGGGTGTGGCCGGTCTGCTGGCGCTGGCCGTTCACATCCAGCCACAGGGCCAGGTCTTGCGGATCGCCCACCTCGTCGGCACTGACCAGCCAGGGGCCGATGGGGCCGAAAGTGTCACAGCCCTTGCCCTTGTCCCAGGTGCCGCCGCGCTCCAGTTGGTATTCGCGCTCGGAGATGTCGTTGATGGTGCAGTAGCCGGCCACATGCTCCAGTGCATCCGCTTCGCTGACGTAGCGGGCGCGGCTGCCGATCACCACGCCCAGTTCCACCTCCCAGTCGGACTTGACCGAGCCCTGGGGCAGCACCACGGGGTGGTGGCAGCCCACCGCGCTGTCCACGGTCTTGGTGAAGACGATGGGCTCTTGCGGAATGGGCATGTTGGCTTCGGCCGCGTGGTCGGCGTAGTTGAGGCCGATGGCGATGAACTTGCGCATGCCGGTCCAGGGCACGGCCAGGCGGCCTTGGGGCACCACGGGCAGGGTGTTGGGATCGAGGCTGGCGAGTGCGGCCATGCCGGTGGGCGACAAGGTGGCCGGGCCGATGTCGGCCAGCACCGCGCTGAGGTCACGCACGGTGCCGTCGCTGTGCAGCAGGCCGGGTTTCTCTTGGCCTTTGGGGCCGTGGCGAAGCAATTTCATGAACAGGGTTCCGCGTGAAGGGTGAAAGAAAGCTCAGTTCGACCAGCCGCCATCGATGACCTGGGCGGTGCCGGTGGTGAAGGACGATTCGTCACTGGCCAGGTAGACCGCCAGGGCCGCGATCTCTTCGGCCCGGCCCAACCGGCCCAGGGGCTGGCGTTCCACAAAGCCGGCCTCGACCTGGGCCAGCGACTGGCCGCTGGCCTGCGCCTGGGCCTGGATGCGCTCCTGCAGTGAAGGCGACATCACGGTGCCGGGGCAGATCGCATTGCAGCGGATGCCCTGGCCCACGAAATCGGCCGCCACCGACTTGGTCAGCCCCACCACGGCGGCCTTGGTGGTGCCATAGACAAAGCGGCGCGGCGCGCCCTTGATGCTGCCGGCCACCGACGACACATTGATGATGGAACCCCGCCCCTGCGCCAGCATGCCGGGCAGGAAGGCGCGGATGGTGCGCCATTGCGAGCGCACGTTGAGGTCAAACGCAAAGTCCCACTCTTCATCGGTGCAGTCCAGCAGGGTGCCGGCGTGCACAAAGCCTGCCCCGTTGAACAGCACGTCCACCGGGCCCAGCTCGGCCGCGGCGGCCTGCACGGCCTCGCTTCGGGTCACGTCCAGTACGCGGGTGATGCAGCCGGTCTGCTGCTGCAGCGAGGTCAGGGCCTCGGGGTTGATGTCGGTGGCGATCACACGGGCGCCCTCGGCAGCGAAGGCCACGGCGGTGGCGCGGCCGATGCCCTGGCCGGCGGCGGTCAGAAAGGCGGTCTTGCCTGCAAGTCGTTGGGTCATGGGGGACAGATCCTCGGGTTGGATGGAGGGGGGCCGGGTTCAGATCACCTTGCCGGGGTTGAGCAGGCCTTGTGGGTCCAGGGCCTGTTTGAGGGATTGCATCAGGGCGATTTCGGCCGGGCTGCGCGCATGGCCCAGCCAGGCGCGCTTGAGCGTGCCGATGCCGTGCTCGGCCGACACCGTGCCGCCGTACTCGCGCACCAGCCCATAGACAATGCCGTCGACCAGGCTCTTGGGCTGTTCGGCCACGCCCGCCTGGTGCACGATGATGTGCAGGTTGCCATCACCCACGTGCCCATAGAACAGGGTGCAGGCGTTGGGAATGCGCGCCTGCAAAGCCTGGCGGCAGCGGCTCACGTAGTCGTCCATGCGGGCCACGGGCAGGCCGACGTCGAAGGCCAGATGGTGGGGCAGTTGGGGGTGCAACTCGCCCGTGGCGTCACGCACGGCCCAGAAAGCCTTCACATCGGCCAACGACTGGGCCAGGGCCGCATTGGGCAGCACGCCGGTCTCCATCAGGCCGGCCAGCCAGACCTCGAAGCGTGGCGCGTCGTGGACTTCATCGGTGCCCAGGGCTTCGACCAGCACATAGGCGCCGTGCGGGCTGTTGTCGCCCTGCAGGGGGTTGCGCACCCCAGGCACCCGAGTGGTGGCGAACTGCCAGTACTCGGGCCACATCACCTCGAAAGCCGAGAGCAACGGCCCCAGGTTCTGGCGCGCCGAGTTCAGCAAGGTGAGCACCCCGGCGTAGTCGCGCACCGCGCACATCGCCACCAGGGTGGAGGCCGGCTTGGGGTACAGGCGCAGCACCACGCGGGTAATCACCCCCAGCGTGCCTTCGCTGCCGATGAACAGGTGCTTGAGGTCAAAGCCTGCGTTGTTCTTGATCATCTTGTTGAGGCTGGTGATCACCGTGCCATCGGCCAGTACCACCTCCAGGCCCAGCACCATCTCGCGTGCCATGCCGTAGCGGATCACGCGGTTGCCGCCGGCATTGGTGGCCAGGTTGCCGCCGATGCTGCACGAGCCGCGGGCCCCCAGGTCCAGCGGGCAGAAAAAGCCCGCCTCGGCCGCCGCCTGCTGCACCGCCTCCAGCGGGGTGCCCGCCCGCACCGTGAGGGTGGCCGCGGCCGGATCGATCTCCTCGATGCCCACCAGGCGCTCCAGCGACAGTGCGATCTGCGATCCGCTGGCCCGGGCGCCGCCGCACAGGCCGGTCAGGCCACCCTGCGGGACCACGGCCACCCCATGCTGGCGGCACAGGCGCAGCGCGGCCGCCACACCCGCGGTGTCGGCCGGTCGCAGCACGGCCAGGGGTCGACTGGGTTGCAGGCCGCTGTAGTCGTTGTGATTGCGCTCTGGCGCCTCGGCACCCACCAGCACGGCCTGGGGCCCCAGTTCGGCCTGCAGGGCGGCCATCAGGGCCGGGGGAAGGGTTGCTGCGGTCATGACCATCTCCATCAGCGGGGTCATGGCCTCAGGCGGTGAACCAGCGCAGCGGCGCCAGCACGGTCTGGGGGAAAGCCACCATGATGAACATCACCACAAACTCGGCCACCATGAAGGGCCAGACCCCGCGGGTCACCTCGTCCATCTTCATGCGCCCTACCCCGGCCACCACGTTCAGGATGGTGCCCACCGGCGGGGTGATCAGGCCGATCGAGTTGTTGATGATGAACAGCACGCCAAAGTAGATCGGGTCGATGCCGGCGGCCTTGATCACGGGCATCAGCACCGGGGTCATGATCAGGATGGTGGGGGTCATGTCCATCGCCGTGCCGACCAGCATCACCAGCACCATGATGGCCACCAGCAGCAGGGTCTGGTTGCCCATGAAGGGCTTGAGCAGCTCGACCATCTGGGTGGGCAGGTTGGCCACCGTGATCAGCCACGACGACACCATGGCCGCCGCCACCAGGAACATCACCACCGAGGTGGTCTTGGCCGCCGTGGTGAAGATGGGCAGCAGCGCCGACAGGGGCAGCTCGCGGTAGATGACCGTGGCCACGAACAGCGAGTACACCGCCGCCACCACGGCCGCCTCGGTGGGCGTGAACACGCCCATGCGCAGGCCCACCAGGATGAACACCGGCAGCGTCAGCGCCCAGACCGACTCGCGTGCGGCGCGCCAGATCTCGGCCTGGGTCTTCTTCTCGGGCAGGGCCAGTTGCTCCTTGCGGCCCACCCACCACCAGGTGAGGGCCAGACCGGCCCCGATCATGATGCCGGGGAAGATGCCCGCGATGAACAGCTTGCTGATCGACACGTTGGCGGCCACGCCGAAGATCACAAAACCGATGCTGGGGGGGATGATGGGGCCGATCACCCCTGAGGCAGCGATCAGGCCGCCCGACACTTCTTTCTTGTGCCCGGCCTTGACCATCATGGGCAGCAGCAGCGCCGTCAGGGCCGCCGCATCGGCCACCGCCGAGCCCGACAGGGACGACAGCAGGCAGGCCGCCAGGATCACCACGTAGCCCAGCCCCCCCTTCACATGCCCCACCAGGGCCAGCGCGAAGTTCACGATGCGCTGGGACAGCCCCCCCACGTTCATGATCTCGCCCGCCAGCATGAAGAAGGGCACGGCCAGCAGCGGAAAGCTGTCGGCCCCGTTGATGAAGTTCTGCGCCAGGATCTGGGCGTCGAACAGGTCCAGCTGCCACATCAGGCCCACGCCACTGGCCAGCAAGGCGTAGGCAATCGGAATGCCCAGGGCCATGGCGCCCACCAGGCCGCCCAGAAAAATCAATACGGTCATGTTTCAGTCTCCGGTGTTGTTCTTGGTCTTGTCTGCATCGCGCCGGCTCAGCGGCCCGCGTGCGGCAGGGGCTTGTCGCCCAGGGGGGAGTGGCTGGCGCCGTGGCCGGCCGCGTTCTCACGCGCCAGCTCGGCCTGCAGGGCCTCCAGCTCGCCCTGCTCCTCGGATTCCTTGATCATCACCAGCTCGGCCTCGCTGAGCTGGCCGGTCAGCACGCGCAGCAGCTGCAGCACGATGAGGCCGGCGGCACACACCGAGAACACCACCCCAGAGGCATAGAAGATGGCCGTGGACGCACCGGTGACCGGGGCTTCCACGTCCCAATTGATCACGGTCTGCTGCCAGCTGCCCTGAAAGAACAGCCAGGTGATGTAGAGCATCAGCACCTGCCCCAGCACCATGCAGACCTTCTTGCCCGCCACCGGCAGTCGCGAGACCAGCATGTCCGTGCCCAGGTGGGCGTTCTCCTTGATGGCGCTGACGGCGCCCAGGAAGGTGATCCAGACGAAGAGCCAGCGCGACAGCTCTTCGCTGATGGCAATGCCCGAATTGAAGGCGTAACGCAGCACCACGTTGCCGAACACCAGCACCACCATGACGGCCAGGGCCAGCGCGATGAGCAGGTTGATGAACCGGCAGTACCGGTCGATGAGGGTATTGAGCATGTTGTTGTCTCCTTGGGTGGCTGGGCCACCACGGCGGTTTTTGAGTTCAATCGTCTCGTCTGGCCAGCTTCACAGCACCCAACTCACAGCGCCCCGCCCTGCAGCAAACCGCGGGCGGCCAGGTTGGCGATGAAGGCACGCAGGCCGAAGCGCCAGGGGGCGGCGCTTTCGCTGTGCGTCACGCGGTTGTGCAGCGCCCCCAGCCAGCGGCTCTGGATGGTGACCACATCGCCCAGTTGGTGGGTGAACCCCCCGCCCGGCTGGTCCCGGTCTTCGATGGGGGCAAACAGGGTGCCCAGGAACAGCATGAAGCCGTCGGGGTACTGGTGGGCGGCCAGGGTCTGGGCCACCAGATCGACCGGATCGCGGCTGATGCTGGCCATGGTGTTGATGCCACGCAGCTCAAAGCCATCGGGCCCGGCCACGCGCAGGTTCACGGTCTCCTGGCGCACCTGGTCCAGGCCGAATCCGGCATCGAACAGTCGGATGAAGGGCCCGATGGCACAGGAGGCGTTGTTGTCCTTGGCCTTGCCCAGCAACAGGGCGCTGCGCCCTTCGATGTCGCGCAGATTGACGTCGTTGCCCAGTGTGGCGCCCACGATGTCGCCCCGGCTGTTGACGGCCAGGACCACCTCGGGCTCGGGGTTGTTCCAGGCCGAATCGGCGCGGATGCCGATGTCCTCGCCCGTGCCCACCGAGGCCAGTACCGGGGCCTTGGTGAACACCTCGGCGTCGGGGCCGATGCCCACCTCCAGGTACTGCGACCACAAGCCTTTGTCCTGCAGCAGGGCCTTGAGGGCCATGGCCTGGGCCGAGCCCGGCCGGATGTCGGCCAGGCTCTCGCCGATCAGGCCCACCACCTGGCTGCGCAGGCCCTGGGCGCGGCTGGCGTCACCGCGGGCCTGCTCTTCGATCACGCGCTCGATCAGGCTGGCGGCAAAGGTCACACCGGCCGCCTTGATCACCTGCAGATCGCACGGGGCCAGCAACCAGGGCCGCTGGCTGTCACGGGCACCAAGCTGGCTGTTGGCCAGCAGGTCGGCCACGCTGCACACCCGCTGACCGGGTGCCTCGCGCACGGCCTGGGCAGGGTTGGGCGCATCGAGCAAGGTGCTCATGGTGGGAAAGCGCCGGCTCAGGTCGAACACGCCCTCGGGGCGCAATGCCACCACGGCCGGGCCCGGCAGTTCGCCTGGGAGGGTGGCGGGGCGCCAGATGCGCCCCACCAGGGTGCCGGCCAGGCCGTCGTCGGGAAGAATCTGGGCGTGCGTGACCGCACCGTCCACCGCAGCTGCGGTGGACGTTGTGTTGGAACTCATGGCGGAATCCTTGAAAACGTCAGTGGTTGTGGCGCGGGGTGTGCTCGGAGATCCGGCGGTAGTCCAACGCAAAGTCCAGCGTGGCACCGTCCACGAGTTGGCCGGTCTTCTCGCGGTACAGCGCCTCCCAGGGCGACTGGCTGCGGGGCACAGGCGGCGGGGGCAGCTCGCGGCGGCGGCGCTCGATCTCTTCGGGTGCCACCAGGGCATCGCAGCGACCGGTGTTGAGATCGATGCGCAGCCTGTCGCCGCTTTGCAGCCAGCTCAAGCCACCGCCCACCGCGCTCTCGGGCGAGACATTGAGGATGGACGGGCTGTCGGCCGTGCCGGATTGGCGTCCGTCGCCCAAGGTGGGCAGGGTGTTGATGCCGCGCCGGATCAGGGCATCAGGCGGCTGCATGTTGACCACCTCGGCCGAGCCAGGCCAGCCGATGGGGCCGGCACCACGCATCACCAGGATGCAGCCCTCGTCGATGTCGAGTGCGGGGTCGTTGATGCGCGCGTGGTAATCGTCAGCCCCCTCGAACACCACGGCGCGGGCCTCGAACACGCCCTCCTGCCCGGGCTGGTTCAGGTAGCGCTGACGGAAGGCCTCAGAGATCACCGAGGTCTTGAGGATGCCGAAATCAAACAGATTGCCCGCCAGCACCAGGAAACCAGCCTTCTGCATCAAAGGTTGGGCGAAGGGGTAGATCACCTCGCGGTCGCGTGTTTCGCGGCCTTGCAGGTTGGTGGCGATGTTTTGGCCGCTCACGCTCAGGCAATCGCCATTCAGGCGGCCGGCCTGCAACAGCTCCCACATCAGGGCCGGCACCCCGCCGGCACGAAAGAAGCGCTCGCCCAGAAACTGGCCTGCAGGCTGCATATTCAGCAGCAGGGGCAGGTCATAGGCGTGCTGGGTCCAGTCCTGGCCATGCAATTCAACACCGGCGTGCCGCGCCATGGCCATGATGTGCACCTGGGCGTTGCTGGAGCCGCCTGCCGCGCTGACCACTGCCAGCGCGTTGAGGAAGCTCTCGCGGCTCAGGATGCGTGACGGGCGCAGGTCCTCATAGGCCATCTCGACGATGCGCCGCCCGGTCTCGTAGGCCATCTGGCCGCGTTCGCGGTAAGGCGCCGGGATGGCGGCGCACCCTGGCAGCGACAGGCCCAGGGCCTCGGCCACCGCATTCATGGTGGAGGCCGTGCCCATGGTGTTGCAATGGCCGGCCGACGGGGCACTGCTGCAGGCGCGCTGCAGAAACTCTTCTTCATCGATCTCACCGGCGGCCAGTTGGCGGCGGCTGCGCCAGATCACGGTGCCCGAGCCCACCAGCTCGCCATCGTGCCAACCGTCGAGCATGGGGCCACCCGACAGCACGATGGCGGGAATGTCCACGGTGGAGGCGGCCATGATGCCGGCCGGCGTGGTCTTGTCACAGCCGGTGGTCAGCACCACGGCATCGATGGGGTAACCGTACAGGGTCTCGACCAGACCCAGGTAGGCCAGGTTGCGGTCCAACGCGGCCGTGGGGCGGCGGCAGTTCTCGAAGATCGGGTGCACCGGGAACTCCATCGGGATGCCGCCGGCATCGCGGATGCCGTCACGTACCCGCTTGGCCAGATCCAGGTGGATGCGGTTGCAGGGCGACAGGTCGCTGCCGGTCTGGGCGATGCCGATGATGGGGCGGCCCGAGCGCAACTCTTCGGGCGTGAGCCCGTAGTTCATGAAGCGTTCAAGGTAGAGCGCGGTCATGTCCGAGCGTTCGGGGTCGGCAAACCACTCACGCGAGCGGAAGGGGCGCTGGGGCTTTTTGTCCATGGCGTAGAGCAAGAGAAAGAGACGAAACACCGGGGCCCGGCGCCAGGCTCAGCCCGCGCACCGCGCCCCGACAAGGGAAAGCGCCTTACTTGGCGGTGCCGCGCACCTTGGCCAGTTCTGCGTTGAGTTCGCCCGTGGTCTCTTCACCAAACTCCTTGGCGTACTTGGCCAGCACCGGCTGCAATTTGGTGCGCATCTTGGCCTGCTCGGCCGCCGGCAGCTCGGTCACCTGCATGCCCACCTTCTTGAGCTCGCCCAGGGCCTTGTCGCCAAAGGCGCGGATGGTCTTGCGCTCGTACAGCGTGGCCTCGCGGGCAGCGTCCTGCACGATCTTCTGCTCTTGCGCCGAAAGGCTGTCCCAGGTCTTCTTGGACATCAGCAGGGCCCAGGTGCTGTACATGTGGCGCGACAGCACCATGTGCTTCTGCACTTCGTAGAACTTGCTCGACAGGATGGTGGCTGAGGGGTTCTCCTGCCCATCCACCGCGGCCTGTTCCATGGCCGAATACAGCTCGGTGAAAGGCATGGGCGTGGCGTTGGCGCCGAGGGCGCTGAAGGTGTCAAGGAACAGCGGGCTCTGGATCACGCGCAGCTTCAGCCCCACCAGGTCATCGGCCTTGGTGATGGGCCGGCGCGAATTGGTCACGTGGCGAAAGCCGTTCTCCCAATAGCCCAGTCCCACCAGGCCTTTTTCGGGCAGCTTGGCGAGCAGCTTCTGGCCGAAGGGGCCATCCAGCACGGCATCGGCCTCTTGTTCGTTGTTGAAAGTCAGGGGCAGGTTGAGCACACCGAAGGGCTTGATCAGCGACATCAGCGTGGAGGTGTCGGGCACCGTCATCTCGAGTGTGCCGCCGCGCAGCGCCGAGGTCATGCTGACATCGTTGCCCAGCGAGCCGCTGGCATAGAGCTTGGCCACCAGCTTGCCGCCGCTCTTGGCCGACAACTGCTCGGCAAAGTACTTGACCGCCAGGGCCTGGGGGTGGTCTTCGTTGAGGCCAATGCCCACCTTGAACACGTGGTCCTTGACCTGGGCCGAGACCGGGGCGGCCAGAGCGGCCAGGATCGTGGCCGCCAGGGCCAGGGCTTTGAATTGCATGAATGTCTCCGAATTTGGAATGTCTGGACCACGGTGGATCAGGCCACCGGCAGCAAGGAATCTCTGATGGATCCTCTCGATGCAGGCGAGAGATTAGGTAGTCAAGGCCCCTGGGTCCACTGACTTTTTTGCTAGCATCCATTCCAAATGCTGATGAGTCCAGACCCGATTTCGGGTAAACCCCTATCGCTGGCCCAGGCCTGTGCCCGCCTGCGCTTTCGCCATCTGCAGTTTCTGGACATCCTGGGCCAGACCCGCAACCTGCGCCTGACGGCCGAGCAGATGCACATCACCCAGCCCGCAGCCACCAAGATCCTGATGGACATCGAAGAGATCCTGGAAGCGCGCCTGTTCGAACGCCTGTCGCGCGGCATGCGGCCCAACGAACTGGGCCTGTTCACGCTGCGCTATGCCGCCAGCGCGCTGGCCGGGCACCGCAAGTTTGTGGATGAATTCAATGCCCTCAAACAGGGCGGTCACGGCCACCTGTCGATCGGCGCGATCACGGGTTCGGCAGCCCATGTGCTGATCGCCTCGGTGGCCGAGATCCAGCGCCTGCGCCCCCTGCTGGTGCTGAAGGTGCTGGAGCAAAGCAGCGACCAGTTGGTGGTGTGGCTGGCCGAGCGCAAGATCGACCTGATGATCGGTCGCTTCACCGATGAATCGCAGCGCAGCCAGTTCCACTACGAGCGCCTTTCGGATGAACCGCTGCAAGTGGTGGGTGGCCTGCATCACCCGCTGCGGGGCGCGCGTGAGCTGGACATGGCCGAGCTGTCGCACTGGCCCTGGATCCTGTACCCCGCCTCCACCGCGGTGCGCAAAGTGTCGGACGACATCTTCGGCCGCAACGGCCTGGCCCTGACCTCAGGGGTGGTGGAAACGCCCTCTTTCCTGTTTGCACTGGAGATGATGCAGACCACCGACATGCTGTCGCTGCAGCCCACCGCCTTGGTCAAGCGCTACATCGACAAAGGCCTGCTGGCCCGCATCCCCGTCGACCTGCCCGACCGCATGCCCGACTACGGCATGCTGACCCGCCTGGGCGAGACCCCCACGCCGGCGACGCTGGCCTTCATGGCGGTGTTGCGGCAGATGGCCGGGCCGGCTGGCCATGGCAGACCAGCCTCGGATTCATGAAATGCTCTGGCGCAAATGCTGCAAGCGCTGGCGTGTTCGTGCCAAGCTAGGAGAACGTTCAGCCGCTCGCTCTGCACACCATGCTGTTCTAACCCAATCACACAACAAGTTGTTGTAGCCAATCCCCTGACTGGCCATAGCGCCCTTTTCCTTCACCAAGTCCTGACGCACCCGACGGGGGGCCTGTTTGGCCAAGCTCAACAAATGTGCTTTGGGGTCAGGTAATTCATCAGGGGCGGGTGGGAATTTGCCGCTGGATCCAATCAATTGGCGCATTCCCTCATGGTCAGCAAGCAACCAGGATTCGACTTCTCGCACAGCGATGCGCATCCATAGCTTGGGCGGTATCGGATCTGTTCCCAGCCAATCCTGACGCATGGCCACAGGACAGGCCAATTGATCCAGATCGGTCAACAAAAGAACATACCGTCTCCTGGCAAGCTCTTTCCAGCTGGCAACTTTGGATCGCAGATAACCGAATCCGCTTCGCCCCAATAATTGAACATCCTGCGCAGGAATGCCGACCTCGCCCAACAATCGAAGGCCAACCGCTTCACTGAGGACATCCTCAGTCACCAAGGAAAGGACCGTCACTGCCACAGCCCCAGTTGATCAACATGAGTCGGGCGGGTCTTGGGCAGCACGACTTCGGCCACCGAAAAGCCCGCCTCCATGGCATCCGCCTCGTCGTTGCCCAGCGTTCGGCCTGTCGTCCCTTGAGACCCCGTTTCCAGCAGGACCACACCGCGCCCGTCAATGCCAGGATTGCTCAACAAGGCTTCACTGTGGGTGCTGAGCACGATCTGTCTTCTGTTTTTGCGATCACGCTGCAAACGCTGAAGGATGAGAGGGATTTCCTTGACGATGGCGTCATTCAGAGAAATCTCCGGCTCTTCAAGCAACAACAGAGATGAGCCATCCAGCAAGGACCACAGCAAGCCCAGGAGGCGCAGAGTACCGTCTGAAAAATGCTCTTCATTCTGCCAACCTGCATTCGGCCGATGATGGGCATACAGAGCCTGCAAATGGGGGTGTCCCAACTCGTCCTTGACGAACCTCAATTCTTCAAACTGAGGAACGGCCAGCTTCAAGGCTTTGCCAATCTTGGTCAACCGGGCGGTCCGTGTCCTTTCCGGTGTTCTGGCTACGCGCTCAAGAAATCCCTGACCAAAGGGATCATCTTCAATTCGTTGACCACCCAGTTTCTCCGAATATTTCAGTAACTGCGGCACCAGATGGAGGTAAGTGATCGCACCAAAAAAATCCGGCAATTCACGGAAATCACTGTTGGCAGCAATTTGCTCCAGCCGGGTCTGTGTCAACAACATCGGATCGCTCTGGTCATTCCGATCCGGGCGGCTGAACAGAAGTGTATGACCACGCCATACCTCCTCTTTGGAAATCAAGATTCGCTGAGCACCTTTGCCCTCAGGTTTGAAACCAAGGCTGTAACGCCACTCAGAAGGTGCATCCGGGGAAGAGGCCAGCTCAATCTCAATTCGCACCTCCGGATCACGCCGCGCGTGAAGACAACGCAGTTTGCTGATACCACCTCGATCTGCCACGGCAGTTTGCAATCCCCCGCCCTTGGGCTTGCTCACGTCACGAAGGAAGCGCAACGCATCCAATAAATTAGATTTACCAGATGCATTGGGACCCAACAGATACGTAACGTCCCGCAAAGGAATGTCCAATTCCCGGAAATTGCGCCAATTCTTGAGTTTGATTCGGGTGACCAGCATGTCCAGATCCTCGACGGCAATTCACCCGCACTGTGCGGGGTGAAGCCGTCGAACGAGACTGTACACGCCCTGCAAGAAGAATTCAGTTATGAAAACAGTCGCCCCTTCAGCCCGCCCGCTCCAGCATGGCCTGCAGCAGCACGTTGCAGCCGGCGGTGATGTGCTCGGGCTTGGCGTCTTCGATCTCGTTGTGGCTGATGCCATCTTTGCAGGGGATGAAGATCATGCCCGTGGGCGCCAGCTTGGCCATGTAGACCGCGTCGTGACCCGCGCCTGACACGGCGGGCATGTGGCTGTAGCCCAGGCGCTCGGCGGCGCGCTGCACCGCGTTGACACAGTCGGCGTGGAAGGGCTGGGCCGGGTAATGCGACACCAGTTCGACCTCGATCTTGAGCCCGGTCTCGGCGGCCACCTGGGCCGCGTAGGCGCGGATGTCGGCGTCCATCTGGTCGACCAGCGCGTCGGTGCTGTTGCGCAGGTCCATCGAGAACTTGACCCGGCCCGGGATCACGTTGCGGCTGTTGGGGTGCACGTTGACCATGCCCACGGTGCCACGCCCGTGCGGGGCGTAGCGGTTGCCGATGGCCACCACCTCTTGCATCACGCGGGTAGCGACCTGCAGCGCGTCCTTGCGCAGGCCCATGGGGGTGGGGCCGGCGTGGGCTTCCATGCCGGTCACGGTGCAGTCGTACCAGCGGATGCCCAGCACCGCGCTGACCACGCCGATGGTCTTGTCGTGGTCCTCCAGCACCGGGCCCTGCTCGATGTGGGTCTCGAAGTAGGCGCCGATGGGGTGCTGGCCCGGCACCTGGTCCCCGATGTAGCCGATGCGGGCCAACTCGTCCTTGACGCTCTTGCCTTCGGTGTCGGTGGCGGCGTAGGCGTGCTCCAGGGTGAAGGCGCCGGCGAACACGCCCGAGCCCATCATCACGGGCACGAAGCGCGAGCCCTCTTCGTTGGTCCAGAAGGCGACCTCGATCGGGGCCTCGGTCTGGATGCCGTGGTCATTGAGGGTGCGCACCACCTCCAGGCCGGCCAGCACGCCGTAGTTGCCGTCGAACTTGCCGCCGGTCGGCTGGGTGTCGATGTGGCTGCCGGTCATGACGGGGGGCAGGCTGTTGTTGCGGCCGGGGCGGCGCATGAAGACGTTGCCGATCTGGTCGACAGTGATGCTCAGGCCGGCGTCGCGGGCCCAGCCCACGACCAGGTCACGGCCCTGGCGGTCGAGTTCGGTCAGGGCCAGGCGGCAGACGCCGCCCTTGTCGGTGCCGCCGATGCGGGCCAGGGTCATCAGGCTGTCCCACAGGCGTTCGCCGTTGATGCGCAGGGTTTGGGGGTTGGCAGTGGTCATGGTGAAAGAGGATGGGTTTTGAATCATTCGCTCGAAACGCTCAGAGCGCATCGAGCGGGAACACCGGCCGCTTCACGTGCCGGAACGGGAACAGACTGAAATCGGAGCTGGTCACGCCCGGGCTGTCGCATTCGACCAGGCCGGCCGACAGGGGCACGAACACCGGGCGGCAGTACATGCGCGACTTCAGCAGCAGAAAACGGGCCAGCAGCGGATCCAGCCCGACGCAGCTGAACACCCCGAGGTCCCAGGGCTCGTGCGGGGTTTCGGTGACGATGATCTGCGTGCTGCCGGTGTCCAGCCACACGGTGCGGCCCATGTGGCAGCGCTGGCCGGTGTAGATCGGGCCGCTGACCGTGTAGCTGCCATCGCTGATGGCGCGCACCCGGCCTTGCACCAGCACGGGGGTCTTGAGCAGGCCCAGGCCGGCCAGCGACACCTTGTTGCCCAGCGGCACGCTGACCTCTGCCCCCTCGCCGGCCGCGATCAGAGCGGCCACCGCCTCGGGGTCGCACAAAGGTCCCACGGTGATGCCACTCAAGCCTTGGGCCCAGGCGGCCTGCAGCACGTCCAGGGTGTCGCAGCTGCCGCCCGACATGCAGTTGTCGCCATGGTCGAGCAGCAGCACGGGCCGGGTGGCCCCCTGGGCCAGGGCCTGGGCCCGCTGCAGCGAATCGGCCAGGGGCTCGCTGTCATAGATGAAACCCTGGCGCTGGGCCCAGATCTGATCGGCCAGCGCATCGAGTGCCTGCTGGCCCTGGGCCTCGCCCTCGGCATCGAGCCGCACCGTGGCCACCACGCTGACGCAGGGCGCCGCAATGTCGGCCAGCGAGAAGCCCGCAAACACGGTCATGGCCGGCAGGCCCTGGGCCTCCAGGGCCTTGGCGCGCTCCACCGCCTGGGCCATGGCGCCGCCCAGCGTGGTGCTGCGCAGGGTGTGGCTCATCAGCGGCAGGGGGCGCCAGCGCACGCCGTAGCGCGGCCCGCCCTTCAGCATGGCGAGCAACAACCGGGCCACATGGGCACCGGTCTCGTACATGTCGATGTGCGGGTAGGTCTTGAAGCCCACCATCACGTCGGCGTTGTCCACCATGCGCTCGGTGATGTTGCCGTGAAGGTCCAGCGCCACGCCAATGGGCACGCCGGGGGCGGCGGCACGCACCCTGGCCAGCAGATCGCCTTCGCCGTCAGCACTGTTTTCGGCCACCATGGCGCCGTGCAGGTCGAGCAGGATGGCGTCGCAGCCCGGGGCGGCAGCCACGATGCGGTCACACAGCTCGGTATAGGCCTGGGCCTGCACCGGCCCGCTGGGGTTGGCCGTGGCCGAGACCGGGGTGATGCACCCGGCGCCCAAGGCCTGGGCGGCGTCCAGGAACGCAGCCATCGCGGTGCGCATGCCCTGCTGGGCCTGGAGCGCCTCAGCCCCAAAGGTGGGGGCAAACGCCGCCAGGGGCGTGGGCACAGGCGAGAAGGTGTTGGTCTCGTGGTTGAGTCGGGCAATCAGCAGTTTCATGAAAGAGTCCTCATGCAAGACCCACGCCGAGGTAGCGGTCCTTGACCTCGGTGTCGGCCAGAAAGGTGGCGTTGTCGGCTTCGTAGACGATGCGCCCCTGCTCCAGGATCAGGTGGCGGTCGGCCAGTTGGGTGCAGACCTCGAGGTTTTGCTCCACCAGCAGGATGGACACGCCCTCGGCCTTGATCACCTTGAGCTGGGCCACGATCTCTTCGACGATGACGGGGGCCAGGCCCTCTACCGGCTCGTCGAGCATCAGCAGCTTGGGGTCGTTCATCAAGGCCCGGCCGATGGCCAGCATCTGCTGCTCACCGCCCGACAGCTGGGCGCCGCCGTTCTTGCGGCGCTCCTTCAGGCGCGGAAAGATGCGATAGATGTCCTGCAACTGCCAGGGTGAGTGGCGGCGCTGCCCCAACAACAGGTTCTCCTCGACCGTCAGCAGCTTGAAGATGCCGCGGTGCTCGGGCACCAGGCAGGCCCCCTGTCGGGCGATGGCATGCGGGGCCAGGCCCTGCAGCTCGTGCCCGTAAAGGCGCACAGTGCCCTGGCTGGGCCGCAACACGCCGACGATGGTCTTCAGCGTGGTGGTCTTGCCGGCCCCATTGCGGCCCAGCAGGGTGACCAGTTCGCCGCTGTTCACATGCAGGCTCACGCCCTGCAACACATGGCTTTTGCCATAGTGGGCGTGCACCTCGTTGAGCGAAAGAATCATGCCTTGCCTCCGGTGATCATGTTGCCCAGGTAGGCCGCGCGCACGCGGTCATCACTGCGGATGTCGTGCGGCAGGCCTTCGGCCAGCACCCTGCCGGCCTGCATCACGGTGACGGTGTCGGAGATGTCCATCACGATGTTCATGTTGTGCTCGATCAGCACCACGGTGTGCTCATCGCGCAGGCTCTGGATCAGGTGCTTCATCTCCTCGAGGTCGTCGATGCCCATGCCCGAGGTGGGCTCGTCCAGAAAGATCGCCTTGGGCCGGGCCGCCAGCGCCATGCCCACCTCAAGGCGACGCTGCTGGCCATGCGACAGGTTGCCTGCCGGCGTGTCGGCCAGTCCTTGCAGCCCCACGCGCGCCAGCACGCGGTCCACCACCTCGGCCAGCGCCCTGGGGCCCACCGGGGCCTGCCAGCCATTGAAGGCGGCACGCGGCGTCACGCCCTGGGCCGCCAGGCGCAGGTTTTCGCGCACCGGCAGGCTCAGAAACAAGCTGGTGACCTGGAAAGAGCGGGCCATGCCGCGCTGTACGCGACGGTGGTCGGGCTCCCGGGTCACATCGTGGCCGTCGAACACAATGCGCCCGGCGCTGACCGATTTGGTACCCGTCAACAGGTGGAACAGCGTGGTCTTTCCCGCGCCATTGGGCCCGATGACCGAGTGCACGGTGTGGGCACGCACCTTGAGGTTGACGCCCCCCAGGGCAGCAAACTTGCCATAGTGTTTTTCGAGGCCACTGGCCTCCAGCAGAATCGGGGCGCTCATGCCTGCTCTCCTTGGCGGGACAGCCGCCTCCAAATGCTTTCGGCCAGGCCCCACAGGCCGCGCTGCATCCACAGACTGACGGCCATCAGGATCAGGCCCAGAACCAGCAGCCAGCGCGGCCACAGGGCCGACAGCCAGTCGCCCAGCAACAGGTAGAAGGCCGAGCCCAGCACCGAGGCCAGCAAGTTGCCGGTGCCACCGATCACGGTCATCACCAGGATCATCTCGCTGGTGTGGTGTTCGGCATTCGACAGTGGTGCCAAGCCTGTCATCATGGCGTGCAGGGCCCCAGCCAGACCGGTCACGGCGCCCGAGATCACAAAAGCCTGCAGCTTGAGCAGCTTCAGCGGGTAGCCGATGGCGCCCGCGCGCTCTTCGTTGTCTCGCACGGCCAGCAGCGTGCGGCCGAAGATCGACTGCGACACCTTGAGCAGGGCCCAGAACACCAACATGAAGAGCGCCGCCACAAAGCCATAGAACTGCCAGGGCGTGACCAGGCTCCACAGCGGCAGGCCCATCAGCGTGAGGCTGGGACGCGGGATGTCCATCAGGCCGTTGTCGCCCCCGGTGAGGCCGGTGGCGGTGTAGGCGATGAAATAGAACATCTGCGAGAAGGCCAGCGTGAGCATCACGAAATAGGTGCCCTTCTGCCGGATCGACACCCAGCCCACCACGGCCGCCCCCAGGGCGCCCACGGCCATGGCCAGCACCAGGGCCAGCGGCATGGGCAGGGGCCAGCGGGTCAGCGTGAGGGCCACCGTGTAGCTGCCCAGGCCAAAAAAGATGCCCTGGCCGAACGAAAGCAGGCCGGTGTAGCCCAGCAGCAGATTGCAGCCCATGGCGGCCAGGCCGAAGATCAGCACCTCACTGGCCAGTGAACCCGAATGCATGAGCAGCGGCATGGCCGCCACCACGGCCAGGGCCAGCCAGAACTGCAGCAGGGGCCCGCGAAGGCGCGGCCACGAGGATGGGGTTTGCTTCTTGCTCATCTCACTCACTCCTTGCGGCCCAGCAGGCCATGCGGACGCAGCAACAGCACCGCGGCCATGGCGATGTAGATCATCAGACGCGCCCCTTCGGGCCAGACCGTGCTCATCAGGCTTTGCACGACACCGATCAAAAGCCCCCCCAACAGCGCACCGCTGAAGCTGCCCATACCGCCCACCACCACGACCACAAAGGCCACCGAGAGCGCTTCGATGCCCATGAAAGGCTCGGCCCCCCGGATCGGTGCCGCCAGCACCCCGGCCAGCGCCGCCGTGGCGGCCCCCAGGCCGAACACCAGGCTGAAGATGCGATGCACATTGATGCCGAGCAGCGAGACCATCTCGGTCGACTCACTGCCGGCGCGCACGGCACTGCCCAGCCGCGTGCCCTCCAGCACCCACCACAGCAGCACGGCCAGCGCGGCGGTGAAACCGATCACGAACAGCCGGTACTTGGGGTAGACAAAGCTTCCCCACATGACCACGCCCTGCAGGGCGTCGGGCACCGCCACGCTATCGCCCAGGGGGCCCCATTGCAGGATCACCAGTTCCTGCACGGCCAGGGCCAGGCCGACGGTGACCAGGATGTGGAACTCATGGGCCTTGGCATACACATGGCGCAGCACCACCTTCTCGGTGAGCCAGCCCAGGGCCCCCACCAGCAGCGGTGCGGCCAGCAGGGTGAGCCAGTAGCTCACGCCCCAGCGCGTCATCTGGTAGCAGGCATAGGCGCCAATCAGGTAGAAGGCGCCGTGGGCGAAGTTGACGAAACGCAGCAGTCCAAACACGATGGACAAGCCCACGGCCAACAGGAAGTACAGCATGCCGATGCCGACCCCGTTGATGATCTGAAGCAGGTAGATGTTCATGCGTTGATCAGGTTGAAAGACAGGTCCGCAGGACCGCGCACGGCCCCAGGGGGCACGCGTTGCGGTCGGCGGAGAAGGGGGAGCGCGCGTGCGGCGGGGGGATCAGGCCCGTTTGCAGCCGGTCTTGTCGACCGGCAGGAAGGACTTGCCGGCGCTGAGCACGTCGACGTAGTCGTCCTTGTTCTTCATCTGGGCCTTGGCCTTGCCCTTGAGCAGGTAATAGTTCTTGAGCACCTGGTGGTCGGCCTTGCGCACTTCCTCTTCACCGGTGAGGCCGGCGTACTTGAGGCCCTCCAGCGCGGCCACCACGGCCTTGGGCTCGACCGTGCCGGCCTTCAGGATGCCGTCGATCATCAGCTTGGTGCAGATGTAGGAGCCCGCCAGGCTGTAGTTGGGGTTGATCTTGAGCTTGTCGTTGCTGCGCTTGACCAGATCGCGGTTGAGCTCGGAGTCGACGGTGTGCCAATACTGGGCGCCGAAATAGATGCCTTCGCACAGGTCGGCACCGAGTGACTCGAACTGCTCCAGGCCCGAGGCCCAGGCCACCAGGATGGTCATGTTCTTGTGCATGCCGAAGCTGATCGCCTGGCGCAGTGTGTCGGCACACTGAGCACCGAAGTTGAGCAGCAACAGCACGTCAGGCTTGGCGGCCATCGCGTTGGTGATGTAGCCGCTGAACTCCTTCTCGGCGAGCGAGTGGTAGCTGTTGCCCACGTGCTCGATGCCTTTCTCCTTGAAGATGTTCTTGGCCGCCGACAGCAGGCCGTCTCCAAACACGTACTGCGGCGTGATGGTGTACCAGCGCTTGGCCTTGGGCATCAGGTCGGTCAAGGGACGCACGGTCTGCTCGATGGCGCCATACGTGGGCACTGACCAACGGAAGGTGGCCGCATTGCAGTCCTGGCCGGTGATCTCGTCGGCACCCGCGGTGGTCACGAAGATGCCGCCGGCCTTCTCGGCCTCTTTGCCCATGGCCAGGGCCTCACCCGACAGAATGCCGCCGGCAAAGAAACGCGTGCCCTGCTGCTGGGCCGATTCCTGCACTTTGCGCACGGCGGTGGCCGGCTTGCCCTCGGTGTCCAGCACGGTGTAGGCCAGCGGCCGCTTGAGCACCGAGCCATATTGCTCGATGGCCAGGCGCATGCCCAGGTCGGCAAACTTGCCGTTGGCGGCAAACGCCCCCGACATGGGCACCGGGCAGGCAAACTGGATCGGGCCACTGGCGGCCTGGGCCAGCGCGCTGCGGCCGGCCAGCCCCAGGGAGGCAGACAGGGCGCTGAGGGCGGAGACTTGCAGAATTTGGCGACGTTGCATGAGGGGGCTCCTGGATCGGTGCGTGGACTGAATGGGGTGAAGCCGACGGAGCCGGTACCGGCCTGCAGGGGCCGGTCCGTCTCTCGCTGCTGCATTCAGTGTTGCCCGGTCGGGGGCTTCGTGCGCTTTCCAAAACTTTCATTTGGATTCAGCGCGACCTGGGGAAAGCCCTAAAAAGCTCCCTGCCCCAAAGGGGTTCAGACCAGCTCGCCCACCCGCACCGACACGGTGAACGCGTACCCGATCTGGTGCAGGGTCTTGATGGGCAAGGCCTCGCCCAGCGCCTCGGTGGCTTTTTTGCGCAGGCGGGTCACCAGCAGGTTCAGGCGCTCGCTGCCGTTCTGGGCCCGAGCGCCGAACAGCTTGTCGCTGAGGTCGCGCTTGGACACCGGTTGCCCCTGGGCCTGCACCAGGTGCTGCACGAACAGGAACTCGTGCGTGGTGAGGGCGAGGCTGCGGCCTTCGGGCGAGCACAGCACCCAGTCTTTCAGGGCCAGCGACCAGCTGCGCGGCAGGGCCTGCTCCGGCCGCTCGGGCGGGCTGCCCGCGGCGCTTGCCCGGGGTTGCAAACGGCTGGCCGTGGCGTCGATGTTGGCCGCCAGCTCCAGCAGGTTGACGGGTTTGACCAGGTAACGATCGGCCCCGGCACGCATACCAGCCAGGCGGTCACCCAGGGCATCGCGCGCACTGAGGATGATCACCCCCACCTCGGGTCGCGCCTTGAGCAGGCCGGCCACCGACAGGCCATCGTCGCCGGGCAGACCGATGTCGAGCAGCACCACGTCAACGGGGTCGCTCATGAACTTTTTGTAAAAGGCCTCGGCACTGCCCACGCCCCAGGCCCGGTAGCCCGAGTCGAGCAGGAATTCTTCGATGCTGTGCAGCTGGTCGGCGTCGTCTTCGACGATGGCAATGCGGGGTTTGGAGTGGCTCATGTTGCGCTGATGGGGACAAGCCCGCCGGGCAGATGGACAAGGCAAAGGCCCTGCCCCGGCGGATGACGGCCCAGATGCCGGTCGCGGTCGGGGCTCAGGCCAGGGCAAGCGATTTTCGAGCCAGCCCCCGGCCTCTTGCTTTGGCTGCTGATGTTGTAACAGGCATCGCAGGGCTTGCTGCGCGGGGTTTTCCCGGGGCTTGGAAGTGACTTCAGACCGAGTGAACGGCCGACCCGGGTCCGAAAGGCAGCTCGATCACGAAGCGGCTGCCCTGGGGCTGGCGGGCCTCCAGCCAGACCCGTCCGCCATGCAGTTGCGCGATGCGCCGGACCAGGGCCAGGCCCAGGCCGGCGCCAGGCTTGCCCTCGGCGCCGCGGCCACGGCGGTATTTGTCGAACACCACCTCGGCCTCTTCCGGGGGGATGCCGGGGCCCGCATCGTCGACCGCCAGGCACAGGCGATCGCCCTGCTGCCAGGCGTGCAGGGCCACCGGCGCCCCCTCGGGCGAGTACTTGAAGGCGTTGGACACCAGGTTCATCAGCATGATGCGCAGCAACACTTGGTCGCCATGCAACGCAGGCAGGCCCGACCCGACCTGCATCTGCAAGGGGTGGCCGGGCGACAGCTGCAAGCCGTTGTCAAGCACCCAGGCCATCAGACCGGGGACGTCAATGGGGGTGGGCTCCAGCACGAAGCTCTCGCTGTCGATGCGGTCCTGCGTGAGGCAGTTGTCAAAAAAGTAGTTGAGGCGAATGGCCCCGCGCAGGATTCGCTCGGCCTGGGCCAGCTGGGTGGGCGAATCCTTGGCACGCAGGCACATCAGCTGCGCCGTGGTGTGGATGACGGCCAGCGGTGAACGCACCTCATGCGACAGCATGGCGATGAAATGGCGCTGGTCGGTCAGGGTCTGCTCGATGGCCTGCAGGGCCTCCTTCAGCTCACGCGTGCGCAAGGTGACGGTCTGCTCCAGATCCTGGGCGTGCTCCTGCAGGTGGCGAGCCATGTAGCGCATGGCGTCTGACAGGGCACCCAGCTCGCGGATCGGGCTGGGCGCCGGCGCGCTGGCATGCCATTCGCCGCGGGTCAGACGCCCGGCCCAGTGCCCCAGACGGGCCAGCGGGCGCACCACGCGGTTGGCCACATGCACCGAGAACAGCAGGGCCGCCAGCATCACGGCCAGGGTCAGGTACAAGGTGTTGTGCAACACGCCGCGCAGCGGGGTGTTGAAGCGGCTCTCGGGCAGGATCACTCCCAAGGTGAGGCTGGGCCCGTTGTGCAGTGGCTGGGTCCACCAACGGGCCAGATGCTGGGTCGAGCCCACATCGATGAAGCGGTTGCCCTCGGGCTGGCCGCTGGCCCGGATGGCACGGCCCACGGCCTTCAACACCGGGTCGGCACTGTCTTCGGCCTTGCGCGCCTGCAGCCCGTCGGCGGGCAGGCCGGGCTCGGGCGTGGACGAAGCCAGCAGGGCCCCATGCTCATCGGCCAGGAAGGCCTGGCCGCCAGACTCACGGGCCACCCGGGCCAGGAACTCGTTGATCTGCGAAAGCGCCACATCGGCCGTGACCACGCCCACCAGGGCGCCCTGTCGGTCGCGCACCGGGGCCGATACCCCCATCCCGATGGCGGCATAGGCGCCCTGGGCATCGTTGATCAGGTAGCGGTAAGGGGCGTACCAGGCCAGGCCGTCGCGGGCCAGCGCCGACTGGAACCAGGGCCGGGTGCGGGCGTCGTAGGCGATCTCGCTGCGCGAAACAGGCACCAGGGCCCGGCTGGCCTCGTCCAGGCGCAGCACCTCCATGGCACGGCCATCGGCGATGCGCGCACGCAGCAGTTGCAAGGGGCGGTTGGCACCGATGGGGGGCCGGCTGCCAGCGTAGTACTGGCCATCGGCCAAGCCCATCGAGATGAAGGTGAGCTGGGGCTGCTGATCGATCTGCAGCAGAAACTGCCGCATCAAGGCCTCGGGCTGGGCATACAGCAGTTGGCCAGCCCGGGCCTGCTCGACGTTGAAGGTGACCACCCGCATGGGCACGTCGAAAAAACTGACGATCTTCTCGCGCACGCGGCTGGACACCTCGTCGGCCAGTTGCTGCGCGAACTCCTCACGCGCACTCAGGGCTGAGCGGTAAAAAAACCAGCCGCTGGCCACCACGATGGGCAACAGCACCAGTAGCAAGGCCAGGATCAGAAAGGTGCGGAAGGCAATGCGGCTGCGAAGGGACATGGCGCGAAAGTCAGGGCGCGAAGAACAGGGCGCAACAAGGCGTCGGACGCCTCAGCGCTGCAGCGCCTTGCGGGTCATGCGATAACCCGCGGCCTGCAACTGGGCCACGGTCTCGCGCGAGAAATCGTAATCGCGGGAGGACGGGGCATCATCGCTGTCCTCGCGCACGATGCGCGTGATGGTCATGGGGGCGTCGTCACCCATCAGCTGAATGTAGCGCGGCTGATGGCGCAAGCGCGCCGCGGCGTCGGGCGGCAGTTCGGCCATCAGGTCTTCCACCAGGCGCTGGTAGTCGCGGGCCTGCTCACGGGTGCGCACGTCGCTGCGCACCCGTTCTGAGTACAGGATCTCGTCGCGGCGGGCCATCACCTCACTCAGGTTACCGGGCAGGCGGCGGCGCTGGCCCGGGAACAAGTCGATGATGTAAACCTGCTTGCCCGCCGAACCGCAACGCTCGACCACGCGCTCCAGCGGCGAGTTGCTGACAATGCCGCCATCCCAGTAATGGCGCCCGTTGACCGTGGTCCAGGGGAAGGCGGGCGGCAGGCTGCCGCTGGCCAGGATGTGATCGGGCGTGAGCTCGTCGATGTAGCTGTCAAACACCACCAGCTCGCTGGTCTCCAGGTCAACCGCGCTGACCATCAGCCGCACCGGGCTGGCCTTGAGGCGACTGAAGTCCACGTAGCGCGCGAGCAATGCCCGCATGGGGCTGGTGTCGTACAGGCTGGTCCAGTTCTGCGGCCACTGCGCCATGCCGAGCATGGGCTGCAGCCAGCGGGGCGTGAAGAACGGCTGCACGCCCCAGGTGGCAATCTGCTGGCAGGCCAGGGTCTGGCGCAGGGCTTCGTCGGGCACCGCCGGGGTCAAGGTCGCCAGCTCGGCCCAGAAGGCCTGCAGCGCCTCGGCCGGCCGATCGGGGTTGCCGGCGATGATGGCGCCATTGAAGGCCCCGATCGACACCCCGGCCACCACATCGGGGCGCACGCCGGCCTCTTGCAAGGCCTGCACCGCGCCGCACTCGAAGGCCCCATAGGCCCCACCGCCCTGCAGAATCAGAAAGGTCTGGTTGGGGATCTGCTGCAGCGTGAACTGCGGATCGGACAACTGCGGCTTGAGGCGGCTCAGGTTGACGCGCCGCTTGATCAGGTTTTCGACCAGCCGGGTCTCCTGCGAAGGCCGCCCCAGCGAGAACAAGGCCTGCGGCACGTCGTGGCGCAGGTAGAAAGCCGCAAACGAGCCCGCTTGCAGCGAGCCCCGGTCGATGCGCTGCAGACCGGGCTCGATCTCGCCCAGCAGGTTGAAGCTGTGCTCGAAGACCTGGCTGAAAAAGTAGCTGACCTCGTCATAAGGCAGACGCTGGCCCAGCATGTTGCGCGCCGCCAGGCGGCCTTGCTTGATGGCGTTGTCCCAGTGCTCCACCCGGTGGCGCCGGCCCAGCACCGGGTCGTCGAAGAAGGCCACATCGCCAGCGGCAAACACCCCGGGCTGGCTGGCCTGCAAAAAGCGGTCGACCACCACCCCCTCGTCAAGCTGCAGGCCGCTGCCCTCCAGAAAGCCAGTCTGGGGTTGCACCCCGGCACCGATCACCACCATGTCGCAAGCGAGCACCTGCCCGCCCTGGGTATGCACGGCCTGGACCCGGTCGCTGCCGCTGAAAAACACCGGGCTGTCACCCAGCAGCACCTGGGCGCCGCGCTCGGTGAAACAACGGTGGAAAAAATCGGACAAGGCCGGCGTGTTGAAGCGCCCAAACAAGTCGCCGCGTTCGATCAACGTGACCTCGATGCCGCGCTGGCGCAGCGAAGCAGCCACCTCCAGCCCGATGAAGCTGCCCCCGATCACCACAGCCCGGCGGGCCTGCAGCGCACTGGCCCGGAGGGCCTGGGCATCGGCCAGCGAGCGCAGGTAGTGAATGCCGGGCAGCTCCGCCCCGGGCAGTTCCAGCCGCAGGGGCCGAGCCCCGGTGGCAATCAGCAGTTGGCCGTAGGTCCATCGGGGGCCGGCCTCGGTGTACAGCGTGCGCTGTGCCGTGTCGAGTCGACTGACGCGGCAACCCAGCACCAGCTCGATGCCCAGCGCTTGCCAGGCCCCGTCGGCCAACACGGTGCTGACGCGCGGGGGTTGGTTCAGTGTCAGGAAGCTCTTGGACAGCGGCGGCCGCTGGTAGGGCGGCTGGTCCTCGTCGCCCAGCACCACGATGCGGCCGGTGGCCCCCTCGGCCCGCAGGGTTTCGGCCGCGGTGGCACCGGCCAGGCCGGCGCCCACGATCAGGTAGTCGGCGTGCGGGTTGCTTGAGGGCGGTTTGGGGGCTCGGGTGGCTTGGGGCACAGAGGGCTTGGCAGCGCCACGTGGGGCTGGGCTCATGAACGACTCCAGAGGGCCGGGCCAGCGGTCCGGCAGAGGTTGGAAACCGGGCGAATCCGCATCACTTTGAGGCCATCCAGGCCTCGTAGCCGCCTTCGAGCGGTCGCACCGACAGGTAGCCCAGGTCCAGCAGGCGGCGTGCCGCCAGGATGGCGCCGGCATCTTGCGGGCAGGCGCACAAGGTCACGATGGGGTGGTTGCGGGGCCAGTCGCCCACAGCCTGTTCCAGCTGGCTGTGTTCGGCCACGCGGGCCCCTTCGATGGGGCCGGTCTGGGCCACCATCACGGCGCCGCGCAAGTCCAGCAACAAGGGGCGGGGCTCGCGCACCAGCGCGGCACGCAACTCCTCGATGCCGATGCGGGGCACGGCACTGAGGCGGCGAAAACGGTATTTCTGCCAGAACTTCCAGGCCAACCAGGCGGCGGCCAGCACCACCACCACGGTCAAGGCCTCGGCGGTGTTGCGCTCGAGCGCCGCAATCACCTGGCGCACGGTGTCGCGCAGCAGCCAGCCTGCCCCCAGCGCCAGGCCGGCCCACAGGACGCCGCCGGCACCGGCCGCGATCAGAAAACTGGGCTGGTGCATGCGCAGGGCCCCCGCTATCGGTGGCGCCACGGTCGAAAAACCAGGCACGAACTTGGCCACCACCAGCGAGGCCGGCCCCCAGCGTAGAAAACGGGCCTCGGTCTGGCTGACGCAGGACGAGGGATTGATCGACAGCTTGCACAAACCCGACAACACCCGGTAGCCAAAGCGCTTGCCCGCGTGGTACCAGCCCCAATCGGCCAGCACGGAGGCCAGCATGGCGCCGGCCGCCAGTTTGCCCAGCGCCCCCGGCGTGGCGGCCAGGCTGCCCGCCAGCAGCAGGGTGGGCACCGCCGGCACCGGCAAGCCCAGTTGCTGCAGCAGCACGTTGAGAAACACCACGCCGAGCGCGTCGTGCTCCAGGGTTTGGCTGAGCTGCTGAAGGTCCATGGCGGAAAGGGTTGGGGAGTGGAGAGGCCGCTGGGCCTCAAACCGGCCCGCCCATCAGTTTAGCCCCAGGCTTCGAAGCACCGGGCCGCGGATGGGCCATGTCCCTCAGGCCTGCGAAGCTCGGTGCGCACAGTTTGCTGATCCAGGTGGGGTACCTCATGCGTCACGCTGAGCAGGTCCAGGCTTCTCGCAGCATGTCTAGAGGCTCTCAGAGGTACTCATCTTTCAAGCTTGCAGCGTCCTCGACCAGTTGCGTCAGCCGCCGGGCCTGTTCAGTGATGTAGCCAGCCAGGCGCTGCACAAACGCCCGTTCGGACTCGTCTTCATAGTCGGTACCCTGGGCCTGAGCCGCCGCCTCGGTGACGGCCAGCTTGGCCAGTCGCTGGCCTTCGCGGCGCATCAGCTTGCGGTTGATGCCACAGCGCGCCGCGAAATCCGCCAGGGCGAAGGGCGACACCTCGGCATGGCTGAACACATCGCCAAAGGCCATGGCCAACTCGGTGTCCAATCCGTCGTACTGCAGAACGCTCACCAGGTCGTACCAGGGTGCAGGTTCCAGCAGGCCGCCGGGGTGGACGAAAAATGAGAAGTTCTTGCCGTGCGCATCGCTGTTGCCAATCAGAAACTGAAAGAGGGCCCAGCGCAGCAGGGCCAGGCGCGCCGCAGCCGTGTTGGCTGCCAGCCCAGCGCAGCCGAACAGACGTTCAAAGCTCATGCCGTCGCGGATGTGTTGGACTGCAGGCGCGTTGCCCAAATACCGCTCATATTTGTAGGCCACCGGCAGGTCGCAAGCCTGGCAGGCATCGATGATGTGCCGACGGTGAACCCTGGGTGGGCCGTGATCGACTTCTACAGCACGGTCGAAGCGCCGAACGACCAGCACGGGTCGGGGCGTGCGCAGCAGCCCCACCTCGGCAGCCGGCAGGCCCATGCGGCGGGCGAGCGACATGCAAAAGTGCTCATTGACCGCCAGGTGCGGTGTTTTCGGATTGCCGGTGTCGGGCTTAAGGATGTGCGTCGACGCCAGGCGCGGCCCATCCACCAGGAACAGCCGCCCGCCATCATTCAGGGGTCGATCGAGATAGACCAAGAGCTTGTCCTGCAGGCCAGCCACCGACATGCGTACCCGGCCATCCCACACCGTCAGCGGCAGGTGGTCTCGCTCGCCGATGCGTTGTTCGAGTTCCTGGCGGGAGACTTCCCGCAGCACGGGTTCGCCCACCGGCAGCGCTGCCTCTGCATCGCCTGTGAAGCGCAAAGCGCCCGCGGTCTCGGCACCCAGTGCCCAGATCAGGCCAAAGAGGTTGGTCCTGTCCAGGCCGTTGTAGGCCACGGCCACATCCAACGCCCGACCTTCAGGCAACAGATGCTCGATGAAGCGTTTGATGGACGCAGAGGGCAGGTCAGCCGGCTGACGCGTCAGGGGCAGGGCCGGTGACAGGGGATAGGACTGGGCGTCAGAGACCCAGTGCCCGACATAGCTCAAGCGCCAGCGGTCGTCCCGCCCCTCGTGTTCGAGGGTGGCGATTCGGTTCTGTTCGGCCCAGACGTTAAGTGCGTGGGTCATGACAGCCGCCTCATGCCTTGCCAGTGCTGAGCGGCTCCGATGCGTGAGTGCCGGCGGCCTCGCGGGCCCAGGGGTGCTCCTTGGGCAGCACCACCAGCGCCAGGCCGAGGCCATCGAGCACGGTCAGTGCCTTGTCCAGGCGCACCGACCCTTGGCCATTCTCGAGGCGAGACATGAGGTCCACTGAGACGCCAAGCAGCTCTGCGGCATCATCGATGCGAAGTGACTGCGACTTGCGTCGCTCACGCACGACCGGTCCCAACTCAGGGGCGGACATCAGACGGGTGGGACTGCGGCTGGACGCATCACTCATTTCGGAATCTCCGGCAAAAGCCCCTTCAAGTGGACTCTGCAGTGAATATTTCTGCTATTCCGAAATATTAGGTGTATTTCTCGATTTCCACCAGTAGTTTCGGAAATTCAGAAATCACGAATTCCGATCGTCAACAAGAACAACTATTTCTGTTTCTCCGAAATCACCGCAGGGGTGTGGGTGGCAGCGCCGCCCCTCACGCGCCCATCGGCAATGCTTTCTC
Source organism: Curvibacter sp. GW821-FHT09D12 (assembly GCF_059416245.1). Lineage (NCBI taxonomy): Bacteria > Pseudomonadati > Pseudomonadota > Betaproteobacteria > Burkholderiales > Comamonadaceae > Curvibacter > Curvibacter sp. GW821-FHT09D12. The sequence continues at coordinate 59,826 of NZ_JBWKOU010000020.1, forward strand.
CAGCATGGTGTAGTGCAGCGGCAGCCCTGTCGGCGGCGTGAAGCTGACCGGGAAGCGCCCGCTGACGGTGTAGCCCATGGCTTGCCAGAAACCGGCCACGTCCGTATCGGGTGGGTAGACCTTCAGCCGAATTCGGCGGGTCAGCGTCGACGCGATGGCCTCGAGTTGTTGCACGGCCTGCCGCGCCAGACCCGCACCTCGGAAACGTTCATCGATCACCAGAAAGTGGATGTACGCCCCGTCCCAATGGGCATAACCCAGGCCCAGTGTGATGAAGCCCACCGTTTTGCTGACGCCGTTGTGGAGATCGATGGCATAGACACGGTGCTCTGAAGCGTCGACATCGCGGTGCAGCAACTCAAAGAGTTGCGCGCCTTCAATGCCCACCAGGCGGTGACCAAATGACTCTTCAACATAACGCCGGGCATGGTTCAGCACCCCTTGCAAAAGCGCCTGGCCTGCCGCGTTCTCTTCAACCTGGGTCAACCCAATGTGTTGCACTACCACCTCGTCTCCTGCTCGCGATTCTTTCTGTTGCAAGGCATGCTAGGCTGGACCGGCGGGTGGTTCGCAAAGGCAGCAAATACATTTGTTACAAAGCATTTCTGCGATGAGAATCGATGACCTAGCCCCGATTTGGGGCAGCGCCACACCATCACATCTGATCACTTCAATGGATTCATGACATGACTTTGCGCATCGTGAAGCTCGGCAGCCCCCGGGATGCCGACGAAGGCACCCGCATCGGCACGGTGCGGCGGCCCCCGCGGGGCGTGCCCAAGACAGAATTCGCCAGCCAGAACTGGTACGACGTCTGGTACCCCAACCTGTCTCCGACCCCGGACACCATGAAGCTGGGCCAGGAGGCCGACACGCCGGCCGGTTGGCAGGCTTTCGAGCGCCAGTTCCGCAAGGAGATGGCCCAGCCCGAGGCCAGCCGCAGCCTGGACGTGCTGGCCGCCCTGTCCCACCACAGCAATTTCTCGCTAGGCTGCTATTGCGAGGATGAGGCCCGCTGCCACCGCTCGGTGCTGCGCGCCTTGCTGCTCGAAAAGGGCGCAGAGCTTGCGCCCTGAACTTCAGTGCAGACTTGGCTGTGTCAATCCGTGTGATGATCCAGGGCTGCAACCCCAATGGAGAGCCTGATGGCCAACTCACCCGATAACCTCAGCATGGCGCTGTTCTGTGATTTCGAAAACGTGGCGCTGGGCGTGCGTGACGCCAACTACGAAAAGTTCGACATCAAGCCCGTGCTCGAACGGCTGCTGCTCAAGGGCAGCATCGTGGTCAAGAAGGCCTATTGCGACTGGGACCGCTACAAGGGCTTCAAGGCCACCATGCACGAGGCGAATTTCGAACTGATCGAGATCCCGCATGTGCGCCAGTCCGGCAAGAACTCGGCCGACATCCGCATGGTGGTCGATGCCCTCGACCTGTGCTACACCAAGTCGCACGTGAACACCTTCGTGATCATCAGCGGCGACTCTGATTTTTCACCCCTGGTGTCCAAGCTGCGCGAGAACAACAAGCAGGTGATCGGCGTGGGCGTGAAGCAGTCCACCTCCGACCTGCTGATTGCCAACTGCGACGAATTCATCTTCTACGACGACCTGGTGCGTGAAAAACAGCGCGCCCTGGCCCGCCGCCAGCAGCCCGCCGATGCGCCGCAGCAAGCCCGCCGCACCCCGGAAGAGGAGCGCAAGCGCAAGGAAGCCAGCGACGCCCGGCGCAGCGAAGCGCTGGAGCTGGCTGTGGAGACCTTCGACGCCCTCATGGCCGAGCGCGGCGACAGCGGCAAGATCTGGGCCTCGGTGCTCAAGGAGGCCATCAAGCGCCGCCGCCCCGATTTCAATGAAAACTACTTTGGCTTTCGCACCTTCGGCAACCTGCTCGAAGAGGCCCACAACCGGGGCCTGATGGAGTTTGGCCGCGACGACAAGTCGGGCGCCTATGTGTTCCGCAGCAGTGGCGGCAGCAGCGCAGGCACAGCACCCTCGCAAACCTCCGGCTCGCAAGCCTTCAATTCGCAGGCCCCTGCCGCCCAGGCGCCCCGCGCCGAGCAGCCCTATGAACGCCCGGTGTCGCGTTACTTCCCGCCGGAAGCATTCGCACCGGCCGCCGCACCCACACCGGTCCCCGCCCCCGTGGCAGTCGCAGACCCGGTGGCGGATGCCCCAGAGATCGAAGCCGAGAACGACGAGCAACCCCCAGCCAGTTATGGCCGCTCACGGGGCGGCCGCCGGGGTGGCCAACGTGACGGACGTGACGGCCGTGAAGGCCGTGACAACCGCGACGGTCGGGACAGCCGGGACGGGCGAGAAAGCCGCTCCGAAGCCGGTGCACCGCGTGGCGAGGGCCAGCCAGCCCAACAGCCCCCTCGCAGCCAGGGCCAGAACCCGCCAGCGCTGCCAGAGCATGACAGCGCCATTGCGGCGGCCGCCGCCGAGGCCGAAGCCCGGGCGCGCGCCCGCAAGGCCCGCGAACTGCGCGAGCGCCAGGAACAGGCGGCGGCCACAAGCCGCCGTGCCGCAACTCCGGCGCCCGAAGAAAACGATGCGCCAGCGGGGCTGCCCCCGGCCCCGGTGAACGAGCAGACCAGTGCCGCCCCCACCAATGAGGGCGCAACACCCGACGCCACCGCAGAAGACACCTCGACCCAGGCCTCACCACGCCGCCGCAGCCGCGGTGGCCGCTCGGGCGCCAAGGCCCGCGCCCAGGCCAACGAAGCGCAGGCTGAGCTGCCCAATGACACGGTCGGCGCGCCGGTCGAAGCCGCCGAACCAGCAGCCACCGTCGTTGTGGCGTCGCCCGAGGCCACCCCGATCGATGCCGCGTCCGTGGACACGGCAGCGCCGGCGGCCAAAAAGACCCGTCGCCCACGCGCTGCGGCCAAAAAGGCAGGCTGAGGCCTTCTTCAGCCTCTGGGCGACACCGGCTCGGCAAAGGCCGCGTCGGCCACCACCTCGCCCAGGCATTGGACAAAGCTCGCCGCCGCGGGTGACAGCTCTTTGCCAAGCTGGCTGTAGACACAGACCTCGCGGTAGAAGGCGGGCTCTTGCAGCGCCAGCATCTGCAGGCCATAGGCCTTCACCAGCGGCGCGGCATAGGTGGGACACAGGGTGACACCCATGCCGGCTGAGACCAGGCCAAACGCGGTCGTGAAGTACGAGGTCTCCTGCCAGGGGTTCATCTGCAGGGCCTCGCTGTAGGCGCCCAGGCTGGCTTTCATGCGCCCAATGAAGTCGCGTGTGGGGGCGATGAAATGGCAGGCATCCAGGTCCTGCCAGCGCAGCGGGCTCTGTGCGCACAGGGGATCGTCGGTGCGGCAGATCAGCCAATGCCGGTCCCTCAGAAACGGGTAGCGCCGCAAGCCGGCGTCGTCCAGCACGCCATCCGGACCGATGGCCAGTTCAACTTCACCGGCCTGCAGCCGCTCCATCAAGTGCTCAGGCAAGGTGTCCTGCAGGCGGATGTCCACACCCGGGTACTGCCGCCGGTACACCGCCAACACCCGGGGCACCAGGGTGCAGGCCATCAGTTGGGGCGCTGCCACGCGCAACACGCCTCGGCGTTTGTCGCGCAAGTCGATCATGCTGCCCACCGCCACGCTGAGCTCATTGAGCATGCGGCGCACATGCGGGTAGAAATCGCGCCCGGCCTCCGACAGCTCCACCCGCCGGGTATGGCGGTCAAACAACGACAGGCCGAGTTCGCGCTCCATGTCGCGCACCAGCACGCTCAGGGCCGACTGGGTCAGGAACAGGCGCTGAGCCGCTTTGGTGAAGCTGCCTTCGGCCGCCACCGCCTCGAACGCCCGCAACTGCCTGAGGCTCAGATTTCCATTCATATGAATCCTTCATCAATCGATGAAATTTTTTCGTTTGAATGATAAGACAGCTCTCGATGTAATGCGGTCCTCACCTCAAGGCCGCCCCATGACCGTCCCTGTCACCAACCCCATCACTGCATCGGAACCTGCCGGTTTCGTCCCCATCCGATCGCTGCATCACTTCGCCTGGCGCTGCCGGGATTGCGAAGAGACGCGCCATTTCTACGAAGACCTGCTGGGCCTGCCCCTGGTACACGTGATCAAGAGCGACGTGGTGCCCAGCACCGGCGAGTACTGCCCTTACGTGCACATCTTTTTCCAGATGCGTGACGGCTCGTACATCGCCTTCTTCGACCTGGGCGACGACACAGCCGCCCAGCCCTCGCCCAACACGCCGGCCTGGGTCAATCACCTGGCCCTGCGCGTCGACTCGGTGGCCGAGTTGGAGCAAGCCAAGGCCCGGCTGCAGGCCGCCGGCGTCGAGGTGCTGGGCGTGACGGACCACCACATCATCCGCTCGATCTATTTCTTCGACCCCAACGGCATCCGCCTTGAACTCACCACCCCCACGGTGGACATGGCCGAAATGAACCAGTTGGCCAGGCAGGCCCATCAAGAGGTCCGTGAGTGGACGGCCTTCAAGGCCCGTCGCAAGGCCAGCCACTGACAGGACCGCCCTCCCCCCCCAGAACAAACCGGAGACAGACCATGACAAGCTATCGTTTTGCCCCGCCTTACGCGCTGCCCAGCTTCGCCTACACCCCCCCACCGGAGCACCAGGGCCAGGCCCCGGGCCGCTACCCCATCGTGATCGTGGGGGCCGGCCCGGCCGGGCTGACCCTGGCCTGCGACCTGGCCCAGCGCGGTGTGCGCAGCGTGCTGATCGACGAAGACAACACCGTGGGCGTGCGGGGCGCCTCCTCGCGCGGCATCTGCTACGCGCAGAAGTCGCTTGAGATCCTGGATCGGCTGGGCGTCGCCGAGCAAGCTCTCGCCAAAGGGGTGGCCTGGTCGCTGGGTCGCACTTTCTCGGGCACCCAAGAGGTCTACAGCTTCAACCTGCAAGACCACAGCGTCTCCAGCCAGCCCCCCTTCATCAACCTGCAGCAGTTCTATCTGGAGTGGTTCCTGGTGGATCGCATCCAGACTCTGGGGCTGACCGATCTGCGCTGGAGCAGCCGGGTGACGCAGATCGAGCCTCATGGCGACCATGTGCGCTTGCAGGTCGAGACCCCCGACGGCGCGTATGCCCTGGAGGCGGATTACCTGATCGACGCCACAGGCGCCAACAGCCCCATCCGCACCCAACTGGGCCTGGAAACACACGCCTCACGCAGCACCGATCGCTGGTGCATCACCGATGTGCGCTTCACCCACCCCTTGCCCACCGAGCGCTGGACCTGGGTGGACGCCCCGTTCAATGACGGGCGAGCGGTGTGGCAGCACCTGATGGCCGATGGCGTCTGGCGAATCGACTATCAAATGCCCGAGGATGCCGACCCCGAGGCCATCAGTCAGCCAGAAGTGGCAGGCTCCAGGCTGCGGTCGCAATTGGGGCCGGATGTCGACTTTGAATTTGTCTGGATCGGCCCCTATGGCTACCGAGACCACCTGCTGGACAACTTCCGGGCCGGCCGGGTGTTCTTCATCGGCGATGCGGCCCACGTGGTCAGCCCTTTCGGTGCACGGGGTGGCAACACCGGCATGCAGGATGCGGCCAACCTCGGCTGGAAGCTGGCCCTGGTGAACCAGGGCCAAGCCCCCGACGCCCTGCTGGACAGCTTCAGCGCCGAGCGCCGCGCCGCCTGTGTCGAGAACCTGCAGGTGACCGGCCGCTCGGCCCGTTTTCTGGCCCCTCGCAGCCCGGCAGAACACACCTTGCGCCGCGCGGTCCTGGCGCTGGCGCGCCAGCACCCCTTCGCCCGGGCCCTGGTCAACACGGGGCGCATGTCTGTGGCCAATGACTACCCGCCCTCAGCTTGCTTGCCCCAGGGGGCGCGCAGCGTGCAGAACCTGGCACTGCCAGACCGACAGGGCCACCCCACGACGCTGATGCACCTGCTGCGCCAGGGCAGCGATTGCCTGGGCCTGTGGTTTGCCCCCACAGCGGCCGCACGGGCCGAGACCGAGCGGCGCCTGCGACAGACCACGCTGCCGGCCCGGCTGGTGCTCATCGGGGGGCCCGAGGCCGACCTGCAAGACCCCGGCGGCGTGCTGGCCCGGCACCTGGGGCTCGACCCCGATCACAGCGCCGGCACCTTGTGCCTGCTGCGCCCCGACGCCTACCTGGCGGCCACCTTGCCGGCCTGTGACGCCGATGCCTTGATCCAGGCCCTGTGCCGCGTCACTGGCCAAACCACCCCGACCCTTGAACCCCTGACCGCCTGAGCCTGGACCCCCATGAACACCAAACCCAACATCCCCGACCCGGACGCCTTCTACGCAGCCCTGGTGCAAGCCCATGAGGGCCTGAGTGAAGCCGCCAGCGCCGACCTCAATGCCCGCCTGCTGCTGCTGCTGGCCAATCAATGCGGGCAGCAAGACGTGCTGCTCGCCTGCCTGAACGCCGCCCGCGAGGCCGCCCCCGCCACCCCGACCTGAAAGCCCATCCATGAGCACCCATGCCCCTTCCTTTGCCTCGGCCTCCGACCTGCAGGAGCAAAAGCCCCAGGTCCAGGCGCTGGCCCCAGGCGTCTACGGCTACATCAGCGCCTTCGACCCCAACTGCGGCTTTGTGGTCGGCGACGAGCATGTCGTGGCCATCGACACCCGCCCCACCCCCCGGCTGGCACGCGACTTTCTGGCGGCCATCCGCAGCGTCACCGACAAGCCTGTGAAGTTCATTGTGCTGACCCACTACCATGCCGTGCGTGTGATGGGTGCCAGCGCCTTCCCAGAGGTGCAGGCCATCATCGCCAGCCAGGGCACGGCCGACTGGGTGCGCACCCGGGGCCAGGCCGACTTCGACTCGGAAGTGGGGCGCTTCCCACGCCTGTTTGCAGGTGTCGAGGAGGTCCCCGGCCTGACCCGGCCCAGCCTGAGCTTCGAGCGCGAAATGCGTCTGAACCTGGGCTCGCGTGAGATCCACCTGCACTGCCTGGGCCGCGGCCACTCGGGGGGCGACACCGTCGCCTGGCTGCCCGACTGCGGCGTGCTGTTTGCGGGCGACGTGGTCGAGAACCGCTGCGGCGTGTATGCCGGGGATGCCTACTTGCAAGACTGGCTGGGCACGCTGGACGCCGTGCGGGCACTCCAACCACGCACCCTGGTACCGGGGCGTGGCGCCGTGCAACACGGCCAGGCCGCCTGTGCCGAAGCCATCGACCTGACCCAGGCCTTCTTGCGCACCCTGCTGGACAGTGTGCGACAGAGCCTGGCGGCCGGCCTCGGCTTGCGGGCCTGCTTCGAGAACGCGCAACAAGCCATGACGCCACGCTTCGGCGACTGGCCCGTGTTCCAGCACGTGCTGCCCTTCGACGTGGCCCGCGCAGTTGAAGAACTGCAAGGCACCGAGCATCCCACGATCTGGACCGCCGAACGCGACCAGCAACTCTGGGCCACGCTGCGGGGCTGAGGCCCGCCACCCGCCCACTATCGGCCCACTATCGGCCCACCAACGGCCCCCAAGCACAACAAACCCACACCGGAGACAGACATGAACAAGCACCCTTCCCTGACCCGCCGAGCCTGCGCTGGCCTGGCCCTGACCTTGCTGGCTGGCGTCGCCGGGCAGGCCCAGGCCCAGACACCGCCCTACCCCAACCAGCCCGTGCGTTGGCTGGTGCCCTACGCCGCCGGCGGCGGCACCGACGCCATGGCCCGGGCCCTGGCCGACGCCATGCAGCCCCTGCTGGGACAGCCCCTGATCATCGACAACCGCCCGGGCGCGTCGACCAACATCGCGGTATCGGTGTTGCTGCAGGCCAAGCCCGACGGCTACACCGTGATGCAGGCCGAAAACGCTGCGCTGCTGTTCAACGAGCACATGTTCGCCCGCCTGCCCTACAAGCCCGCCACCGACTTCACGTACATCGGAGCCATCGGCCGCATTCCGGTGGCCCTGGTGGTGCACCCCGACTTTCCGGCCAAGACGCTGGCTGAATTCATCGCTTACGCCAAGGCTCACCGCGACGGGGTCAACTACGCCTCACCCGGCAACGGCTCACCTCACCATGTGGCGATGGAGCTGTTCAAGCAGAAGGCCGACATCAGCCTCACCCACGTGGCCTACAAGGGTGCCGCACCGGCCATGCAGGATGTGATGGGCGGACAGGTGCCGGTGATGATGCTGGACCTGGCCTCGGGGCTGCAGATGATGCGCGCCGGCAAGGTGCGTGTGCTGGCCCTGGCCTCACCGCAGCGCGCCAGCGCCCTGCCCGACACCCCCACCTTTGCCGAGTTGGGCTACAAGGAGGTCAACGCCGCGGCTTTCCACGGCCTGGTCGGCCCTGCCGGCATGCCTGCCGAGGTGGTGAGCCGCCTGAACGCCGAACTGCGCCGTGCCACCCAGAACCCCAAGGTGGTGAAGCTGTTTGCCGATTTCGGCTTCGAGCCCCTGCCGGGCAGCCCGGCCGATTTTCAGGCCCTGGCCCGCAGCGAGAGCGCTCGCTGGGGCAAGGTGATCAAGGCCTCCAACATCCAGCTCGACTGAGAACACACACCATGCCCCAACACGATCTGCGACTGGCCACGCGCCACAACGGCCGCCGCGATGGCGAACTGATGCTGGTCAGCCCCTCACGCCAACGTTGGGCCCCGGCCGGCCCCGCCGCCCCCACCCTGCAAGCCCTGCTGGACGACTGGGCAGCGCTGGCCCCGGCCCTGGCCCGGCGCTCCCACAGCCTGGATGCCTCAGGTTGGCAGGGCTGCACGGCCTTGGAGCCGCAGCAATGCCTGGCCCCATTGCCCCGGGCCTACCAATGGGCCGACGCCTCGGTATACCGCAACCACGCCCGCCTGATCTACCAATGGCGGCAGGAGCCCATCCCGCCGCGCTACGAAGACGAGCCCCTGGTCTACCAGGGCGGCTCGGACGTGATGTTGTCGGGCGCCGAAGCCATCGTGGCGTGCGATGAGGCCCATGGCATCGACCTGGAGGCCGAGATCGCCGTCATCACCACCGACGTGCCGATGGGGGTCAGCCCCGAACAGGCCCTGCAACACATCGCCCTGGTGGTGCTGCTCAACGACGTGTCGCTGCGCGGCCTGATCCCGGCCGAGCTGGCCCGCGGCTTTGGCTTCTACCAGAGCAAGCCGGCCACCAGCTTCGCACCGGTCGCGGTCACGCCGGCGGCCTTGGGCACGGCCTGGCAGGGTGGCATGCTGCACCTACCGGTGCACATCGAGCTCAATGGCCAATGGTTCGGGCAACCCGATGCGGGCGAAGAGACGGTGTTCCATTTCGGCCAGATCATGGCCCACCTGGCCCGCACCCGGGCCCTGGGCGCGGGCAGCATCATCGGCGCCGGCACCATCAGCAATGCAGCCCCCGAGACCGGCAATGCGTGCATCACCGAGGCACGGGTGCGCCAGATGCTGGCGGGCACCCCCGAGGTCGGGCTGCACCCCTACCTGCGCCACGGCGACCGCGTGCGCATCGAGGTGCAGGATACGCACGGTATTTCGGTGTTCGGAGCCATCGACCAGACGGTCCAGGTGCGACCGCCGGCTTGAGGCGGGCACCGTCCGCCCGGGGTCACGCCTCACACCAAGCCTTGCAACAGACCGCCCCGCTTGAGGCGGCAGGCCAGGCGCGGCTCAGGCCCAGCACCCATGCACCGTCGAACCAGGCAAGCCATTCGCTGCAACGAAGGCGATCAATCCATGTCGTCTCCTGCGGTGATGCGGTATGACAGCCGACCAAAGGAATCCTTGTGCCTGTCATGTCGGCACACGACCGTGTGCGATCCGCGACCTTGGAGCGAGGCAGACTCCGCGATGAATTGATGGCGATCGGTACTTCACCCATGGATACGAGCGTGGCTCATCGACGCCTCTGAACCAGCCCTTGTGGGCCCGCAACGGCACCTGCCTCCTGGAATTCGGGCGCACCGATGAACTGGTACGCGACCAGGTCCGGAGTTCATGTTCGTGCTGGGCACCCCACGTGACGCAGGTGGCGTGCAGGCGGTGGTGAACCCGGTGGCGATCCGCTGAGGGCCTGGGCCGGGCGCGCACTCAGTCCAACCGGATACCCCGCTCCTGGATGAGCGCGCCCCAACGCAGCAGCTCCTTGTTCAGGTGCTCAGCCAGCGCCTGAGGTGTCGAACCGATCGGTTCAGCCCCCACGCTTTCGAGCTTGCGGACGATCTCGGGCTGACGCATGGCGGTGATCAGTGCCTTGTTCAGCCTGGCCACCACGTCTGGGGGCGTCCCTGCAGGCGCAAACACGGCAAACCAGGGTGACACCTCGTAGCCCGGCACGCCGGCTTCCGCGATGGTGGGCACTTCGGGCAAGGCCGATGAACGCCGCGCCGAGGTCACGCCCAGCGCCTTCAACTTGCCCGACTGGATGTGGGGCCGCGCGGAGGTGATGCTGTCAAACATGAGATCGACCTGCCCACCGAGCATGTCGGTCACGGCCGGGCCACTGCCCTTGTAGGGGATGTGGAGCAGTTTCAGCTGAGCCATGGACGCAAACACTTCGCCGGCCAGATGGATGGACGTGCCGTTGCCGGCGGACGCATACGTCAGCTGGCCGGGCGCTTGCCTGGCGTGGGCCAGCACGTCCTTGACCGACTTGTCGCTGCTGCGGGCGGGATTGACCACCAGCACGTTCGGCACCACAGCGAGCAGGCTGACCGGCGTGAAGTCTTTCACCGGGTCGTAGCTGAGCTTGGGGTACAAGGCCTTGTTGGTCGCCATGCCGATCGAGGTGATCATGATCGTGTGGCCATCTGCAGGCTGCTTGGCCACATAGTCAGCGCCGATGTTGCCCCCGGCGCCAGGTCGGTTCTCGATCACAAAGGCCTGCCCGAGGTCCTGGGCAAGGCGATCGCCGAGGGTACGAGCGATGACGTCCATCGCCCCACCCGGCGGGAACGGCACCACCCACTTCACGGGCTTGTTGGGCCATCGGGCTTCGGTCTGGGCTTGCGTGCCCCAGGGCAGCATGAGGCCTGCGGTCAGCATGGCCAGCGTTCTTCGGTTCATGGCCATGTCAGGCAATCGACGACGGATGCTTGGCCAGCGCCGTGACCGTGATCTTCATGAAAGGAAACAGCGGCAGCTGGCTCAAGATGTCATGCAACTCGTCGTTGCTGGCGACGTCGAACACGCTGTAGTTGGCGTACTCGCCCACCACACGCCAGAGGTGAGGCCATTGGCCGGAGCGCTGAAGCTGCTGTGAGTAGGCCTTTTCGTCGGCCTTGATGCGGGCGGCCTCTTCAGGCGCAAGCGTCGAAGGAATGTCGACGACCATGTGAACCAGATACAGCATCGGTTTTCCTCAAAGATCAGGAAGCTTGTTCCAGGGTTGCAAGAAACTGAAGAACCGCTTGATTGAATGCCTGCGGTGCTTCGAGGTTGGAAAGGTGAGACGCGGGCACCACCGCCAGCCCAGCGCCGGCAATGGCCGCTTGCATGGCCTGTGCATCGGCCACGGTCGTGACCGGGTCGGATGAGCCCGCCAGCAACAGGGTGGGTGTGGTGATTCGATGCAGGTCGGCGCGCAGATCGGACGTGGCCAGGGCCTCGCAACACGCTGCATAGCCTTGCGGCGCGATGCCGGCCATCCAGGATTGGGCACGTTGCACGACGGCCGGATGCGCCCGAACAAACTCAGCGCTGAACCAGCGGCCCGGCGCAGACTCGGCCAGGGCCAACAGGGCGGGTTTGCCGCCTTCACGCACCGCCTTGGCGCGCTCATGCCAGCCCTGCGCCGAACCGATCCGGGCCGCACTGTTGCAGACCGCAATGCCGTTGAACCGCTGGCCCGCATGGGCGCCCAGCCAAAGCCCGGTATGCCCCCCCATGGAGATGCCACAGAACGCGGCCTGCTCGATGTTCAGGGCGTCAAGCACGGCCAACACGTCCAGCCCCAGGTCCTCGAAGCTGAAGGACCCGGGCGTGATCGGGCTGCCACCGTGTCCTCGTGTGTCGTAGCGGATCAGGCGGTGGCTTTTTGACAGCGCCTCGACCTGCGGGTCCCACATCTCCAGGGTGGTCCCCAGCGAATTGGAGAGGATCAAAGCAGGCGCAGCGGCATCCCCATCGACGCAGACGCGGAACGTGCCGCGGGATGTGACCAAGGGCGTGGGAATGGAGGGGCTTGGTGGGGACATGGACTTCATCCTTCAAACACGTTCAGACACGTTCAAACATCGATTGAATGCAAGACAGCACACCGCCGTGCCGGCCGAAAGGCAGGCGGACAGTGTCGCCATTGAACACAGGCTCAGTCATGGGCCGTTCCACCGACTGAGGCCGGGCTGGGCGCGCAGGGGGCAATGGGCAGGCCCACGATGTTTTCCAGCGCCTCCCGGCTGAGCCCCTCGACGGCGTCGATCAGCTGCAACCCATGGGGTGTACAGGCCAACGTCGCGAGGTCGGTGTAGACACGCTTCACGCAGGCCAGCCCCGTCAGGGGGTAACTGCACTGCGCGACCAGCTTGCTTTTCTGGTGCTTGGTGAGCAGGTCCATCATGACCCAGGTCTGCTTGGCGCCGATGGCCAGGTCCATGGCGCCGCCCACGGCAGGGATGGCGCCCGGCTCGCCGGTGCTCCAGTTGGCCAGGTCGCCCGTGGCCGACACCTGGAAGGCGCCCAGCACACAGATGTCGAGGTGGCCGCCACGCATCATGGCAAAGCTGTCGGCATGGTGAAAGAAGGCGCCGCCCGGCAGCAGGGTGACCGGCTGCTTGCCGGCGTTGATGAGGTCGTAGTCCTCCTGACCAGGGGCCGGTGCCGGGCCCATGCCCAGGATGCCGTTCTCGCTGTGCAGCACCACCTCGACACCTGCGGGCAGGTGATTGGCCACTTGGGTTGGCATGCCGATGCCCAGGTTGACATAGGCGCCGTCGAAGATGTCATGGGCGACCCGCGCTGCGAGCTGATCCTTGGTGCGAGCTTGGTAGTCCATGTTCATGCTGCCTTCTTGAAGCCGCCAGCCTGCGTGGCAACGCGGTCGATCTGCACGATCTTGTTGACGAAGATCCCGGGCGTGACGATGGTCTCGGGGTCCAGTTGGCCCAGTTCCACGATCTCGTGCACCGTGGCAATGGTGCGGCGTGCCGCCATGGCCATCACGGGGCCGAAGTTGCGCGCGGCCTGGCGATACACCAGGTTGCCCCAGCGGTCACCCGCCTCGGCCTTGATCAAAGCCACATCACCCCGGATCGGGTACTCGAGCACATGGTGTATGCCATCGATCTCGCGCGTTTCCCGGTCGCCCGCCAATTCGGTGCCGAAGCCGGTGGGGCAAAAGAAGGCCCCGATGCCCGCACCGGCCGCACGGATGCGTTCTGCCAGATTGCCCTGCGGAACAAGTTCTAGCTCCAGCTGGCCGGCCCGGTACAGGCCATCGAAGACCTGGCTGTCCGCCTGCCGCGGAAAGCTGCAGATGATCTTGCGCACCCGCCCGGTCTTGAGCAACGCGGCCAGACCGGTCTCGCCGTTGCCGGCGTTGTTGTTGACCACTGTGAGATCGCGTGCACCTTGCTCAATCAGGCCCTCGATCAACTCATTGGGAATGCCGGCCGTGCCGAAGCCCCCGATCAGGATGGTGGCCCCGTCGGGGATGCCGGCCATCGCCTCGGCCACCGAGTTGGCGATTTTGTTGATCATGAAAATCTGTCTTTCAAAGCAAGGATGGGAGAGGTCGCGGCAAAGCGTGGGCTCAGTTCAGCGCCACGCCAGAGGCCGTTACGGCCTTGGCTTGCGCAGCACGGCTGTGCTGGATGCAGAACACGGCCACCGCAGCGATCACGGCCGGCAAGGCGATGGCCAGAAAGTTCTTCTCCAGCGGCAAGGCCATGGCCACCAGGCTGCCGATGACGATCGGGGCCAGGATGGCACCGCTGCGCCCGACACCCGAGGCCCAGCCGATGCCGGTGGAACGCACAGCCATGGGGTAGTACTGACCGACGTAGGCATAGGTCACGATCTGGGTGCCGATGGTCGAAGCGCCGGCCAAGCAGACCAGAACAAACAACACCGAAGTGGGCACCGGATAGCCCAGCAGGGTGATCGACACCGCGGCCAGCAGGTACATGCCGACCAGCACGTACTTGATGGGAAAGCGGTCGGCCAGCCAGCCGCCACCGATGGCGCCGAACATGCCGCCGAAGTTCAGCACCAGCACAAAGGTCAGCGCCGAACCCAGGGTGTAGCCAGCCCCCGCCATCAACTTGGTCAGCCATGAGCTCAGGGCGTAGACCATGAACAGGCACATGAAAAAGGCCACCCAGAACATCACGGTGCTGAAGCCACGGCCCTCTTGGAACAGCTTGCCAATGGGGGCACTCGCATCGCGGTCTTGCTGCGGCAAGTCGAAGCAATCACCCGGCTGCGGCCGGAAGGCCGGATCGAGCTTCACGGCGATGGCCTGCAGCCGGGCCACCTGCTGGGTTTTGATGAGAAAGGGCATGGACTCGGGCATGGCCTTCAAGACCACCGGGATCAGCAGCACCGGCAGGCCCGCGGCCAGGAACACCGAGGGCCAACCATAGCTCTCGATCAGCCCCTTGCCCACCACAGCCGCCAGCATGCCGCCCACGGCGTAACCGCTGAACATCAGCGTGACCATCGTGCTGCGGACCTTGCGGGGTGCGTACTCTGTCATCTGCGCCACCACGTTCGGCATCACGCCCCCAATGCCCAGCCCCGCCAGAAAGCGCATGACGCTGAAGGTCACCGGATCACTGCTGAAGCCCGCCGCTGCGGTGAACACGCTGAACAGGGCGATGCAGATCGCAATCGCCATCCGGCGCCCGATGCGATCGGCAACAGTGCCCAGGAAGATGGCGCCGAACATCATGCCGAACAGGGCTGAGCTGACCATGAAGCCCGCGTTGGTGGGGCTCACGCCCATCTGTTTCATGATCGAGGGCAAGGCAATGCCCGCCACGGCCAGGTCGTAGCCGTCAAAGATGATGATCAAGGCGCACCAGAGCAGCACGCCCCGGTGGAATCCGCTGAATCTGGCCTCGTCTGCCAGCTTGTGCAGGTCGATGTGTCTCATGGGTTGTCTCCGTTTTGTTGTTGTGGGGGTCAGCCCTGGTCGCCGCCGGCCACAGCCAAGACCGAGCCAGTGATGTAAGAAGACTCGTCGGACGCCAAGAACAGGATCGGGGCGACCTGTTCGTCGATGGTCCCGTAGCGGTGCATGAGGCTCGATTCCTTGGTCTGATCGATGACTCCCTGGTACCAGGCCGCCTCGGTGGCCGTGGGCTGGCTGGGAGCCGCCTGGTTGCGAGGCACGCGCCGTGGTGGGGCTTCGGTGCCGCCCGGGGCCGTGGCGTTGATGCGGATACCGTGCCGGGTGTGCTCCATCGCCAGGGAGGCCGTCAAGGCGTTCACGCCCCCCTTGGCAGCCGAGTACGGCACACGATGAACGCCCCGCGTGGCCACAGAGGACACGTTGACGATCACGCCCTGCCGGCGCTCCACCATGTGAGGCAAGACCGCCCGGCAGCACCACAGGGTTGGAAACAGCGAACGGCGGATCTCCGCTTCGATCTGCTGCTCTTCGTAGTGCTCGTAAGGCTTGGCCCAGATCGTGCCACCCACGTTGTTGATCAACACATCGACGCGACCGAAATGGGCCAGACATTGCGCCACCGCGTGCTGCGCACCGGCATAGGTTTCGAGGTCGGCCTGGGCCGAGGCAACCACCCCGCCGGCTGCGCGGATCTGCGCCACCACCTCATCGACGATGTCGGAGCGGTCCACCGCCAGCACCTGGGCGCCCTCGGCCGCAATGCGCAGCGCGACACCACGTCCGATGCCCTGGGCCGCGCCGGTCACCAGCACCACCTTGTCTTGAAAGCGTTGCGTCTTGCTCATGCGGCCACCGTCTGGTTGGGGGTGAACTTCTCATAGTGGAAGCTGGCGGGCTCGATGGCCTCGGCCCTGAAGTGCTTCTGCACCGCCTCCACCATCGGTGGTGGGCCGCACAGGTAGACATCGACATTGCCGCCGTGCAGTGCCTGCGCCGGCATGTGCTGGGTCACATAGCCCTGGCGCTCGTGTCGGGTCTGCGGGTCCGCCACACAGGTGCCGAAGGTGAACCCCGGGATGCGCCGCGCGTACTCGACGAGCCGATCCACCATGACCAGGTCCTGGTCGCGCGTGACGCCATAGATCAGGTGCACGGCTTGCTGGGTGCCCTGCTGTGCCAGCACCTCGAGCATGGACAGGAAAGGCGCCAACCCGGTGCCGCCGGCCAGGAACAGCAAAGGCCGGGTCACGGCGCGCAGGTAGAAGCTGCCCAACGGGCCGCTCAGCTGCAGCGCCTGCCCTGCCTGGGCCGCCTCGAGCCAGCCGCTCATCAAACCCGCAGGCACCTGTTTGATCATGAAGCTCAGGCGCTGATGCCCTGGCGCAGAACTGAAGGAATACGCGCGGTGCTGGCCACTGCCGGGCACCTCGATGTTGACGTACTGCCCCGGCAGAAAGGCCGGGGCATCAGAGGCGACATCCAGCACCAGTTCGTAGGCGGCGTCACCAAAGGACGTGACCCCGCTCACCGTGGCAGCGAATCGAGCGGTGCCGGTCTTGCAGGCTGTCGATGGCACGGGCACGGCGATCACGCAGTCCGACGTCGGAACCATCTGGCAGGTCAGCACCAGGCCCTCGTCGGCCTCGTCCTGTGTCAACGCTTCTTCGATGTAGTCGTCGCCGAGCTCATAGCTGCCCGCTTCCGCGCGGCACTTGCAGGTTCCGCACACGCCGTCGGAGCAATCCATGGGCAGGTTGATGCGATGGCGAAAGGCGGCGTCCAGCACCTTCTCTTGGGCGCCGCACTCCACGAAGCGGGTCACCCCATCCTCGAAGTTCAAGGCGATGCGGTAGTTGTGGGTCATGTGGGTTCCCGCCTCTCAGATGTGATAGATGTCGACGACCTGGCTGATGTAGTCGTTCTTCAGCACGATCTTCTTGCGCTCAATCAGGTAGCCGGCGTCACCGCCCTGGCGCAGGGTCGCGTAGATCGTGCCGAAGTAGTGGTCGGTCGACTTGTAGCGGTGGCTGAGCGTGTGGAAGTTGTAGCGGATGTCCACGGCCCCACCCCGGTCTTCGAGCACCTCCACATTGGTGAGCATGTGGCTGGTGCGCGGCTCGGGCATGGAGGCGCTGGAGCGCTCGGTCTTGATGCGAAAGACCCGGTCTTCAAGCCCGTTGCGGTTCGGGTAGTAGATCAGCGAGATCTGGCTTTGCGGGTCGTCGGTGAGTTGGTCATCGTCGTCCCAGGCCGGCATCCAGTACGTCACGTCCGGGGCATACAAGGCCAGCCAGGCATCGAACTCGCGGTCATCCAGGTGCCTGGCCTCGCGGTACAGAAAGGTGCAGATGTCTGCGTAGTTCGCGATCATGACTGAGCTCCTTCACGTTCCTGTTGCAGCCCTTTTTTCATGGTCTTGGCCCAATACTCGTGCTGGCACACGAACAGGCCTTCGTCTTCGCTGCGCTCACCACTGATCAGCGGCTTCATGCCCATCTTGCTGGCGTTCTCATCCGGGCCGGCCACCCACAAGGGGGCACCGCGACTCAGGTCGTTCCAGGGGGCTGCCTTGCCTGCATAGCCGGTCTGGCAGGATCGGAACTCCTCCAGATCATCGGCCGTGCCCATGCCGGACACGTTGAAAAAGTCCTCGTACTGGCGGATGCGCAATGCACGGTCCTCGGCGCTCTCACCCTTGGGGCCAAAGCAATAGATGGTGACCTCGGTCTTGTCGACGCTGATGGGGCGCGTCACGCGGATCTGCGTGGAGAACTGGTCCATCAGGTACACATTGGGGTACAGGCACAGATTGCGCGTCTGGCTGACGATGAACTCGGCCCGGCTCTCGCCCAGGCGCTGTTGAAGCTCCTCGCGGCGGTTGTAGACCGGGCGCACCTCGGGGTTCATGGTTTGGGTCCACAGCAGGATGTGGCCGTTCTCGAAACCGTAGACACCGCCCACGCTCTTGCTCCAGCCATTGGCGTCGACCGCCTTGGTGCCGCCGTCGGCGCGACGGCCCATGGTGGCCGCGTAGTTCCAGTGCACGGAGCTGACGTGGTAGCCGTCACTGCCGTTTTCCATCTGCAGCTTCCAGTTGCCGTCGTAGGTATAGCTGGAGTTGCCGCGCAGCACCTCCAGGCCCTCGGGCGCCTGGTCGACGATCTGGTCGATGATGACCTTGGTCTCGCCCAGGTAGTCATCCAGCGAAGGCACATCGGCGTTCAGGCTGCCAAACAGAAAGCCCTTGTAGCTCTCGAAGCGCGCGACCTTTTTCAGGTCGTGCGAGCCTTGCTGGTTGAACTGCACCGGGTACTCGGTGGTCTTTTCGTCCTTGACCTTGAGCAGCTTGCCGGTGTTGTTGAAGGTCCAGCCATGGAAGGGGCAGGTGAAGCTGCCCTTGTTGCCGTGCTTTTTGCGGCACAGCATCGCACCGCGGTGCGCACAGGCATTGATCACGGCATTGAGCTGGCCATCCTTGCCACGCGTGATGACGATAGGCTGGCGACCGATGGTGGTCGTGAAGTAGTCGTTGATCTCGGGGATCTGGCTCTCATGAGCCAGGTAGACCCAGTTGCTCTCGAAGATGTGCTTCATCTCCAGCTCGAAAAGCGCAGGGTCGGTGAAGATGTCGCGACGGCAACGGAAGACGCCGGCATCTCGATCTTCCTGCAAGGCGTTGTCCAGCAGCTTTTCAACGTCGCCGTACTTGTCGGGGCTTGTGCTCGTGTTCATGGCTAGGTTTCTTTGGGGTGAGGTCATCCCCCACGACGAGCGTCGCGGCTTGCAGCAGGGGATGTGGGAGTGACTGCTGCGGCGGTGGCCTGCACCGCAGCACGATCACGCTCAGGCGGCCAGGCGGGGGCGGTCGACGATCTGGTTGTCAACGCCTTGGACCAGCGCGCTGAGGCGGATGTCAAAGACGATCTCGGCGAAGGGGCCGTTCAGCCCTTCTGCCTGGATGCTGGCCGCATCCGTGCGCTCGACCAGCGGAGGAACCAGGCCTTCGCGGGTGGCGTAAGCAAAGTCATCGAAGACCAGCGGATCACCGTCGATGTTGATTTGCGTGGTCAGCTTGCGATGACCTTCGGCCGTGACGAAGAAGTGGATGTGCGCCGGTCGATTGCCGTGACGGCCCAGCTGGTTCAGCAGGGCCTGCGTCGGGCCATCAGGTGGGCAGCCGTAACCCACGGGCACGATGCTCTGAAATTTGTAGCGGCCCTGTGCATCGGTGACGATGGTGCGGCGCATGTTGAACGGGCGCTGCTCGCCAGTGGGATCAAAGTGCGAATAGAAGCCCTTGGTATTGGCGTGCCAGACCTCGACCGTGGCATTGGACACCGGCTGGCCGTCGGCGCCGTAGACCGTGCCGTGCATGATCAGAGTGTGGCCCTTGGCATCGCTGCCGTCATCGAGGCGGGCAAAGCCCTTTTCCACCGGAGCGCCAGCCACGTACAGCGGGCCCTCGATGGTCCGCGGCGTGCCATTCTCGACGCCCAGTGCGGCATCTTCTGCATCCATGCGCATGTCAAAGTAGCGGTCCAGCCCCAGGCCGGGCGACAGCAGACCGGCCTCGCCGCGTGCGCCAAGCTGATTCAGGTAGGCCATGCCGGCCCAGTATTCGTCCGAGGTGATGTCCAGGTCTTCGATGGCCTTGAACAGGTCAGAAAGGATGCGGAACACGATTCGCTTGGTGCGGGGGTTGCCGCCGTTCTGGTCCAGGCCGCTGGCCAGGCGCAGGAAATTCTGAACTTCCTGGGTTTTGAAAATTTGAACACTCATCGCAGTCTCCGTTGGGTAGGGGTTTGAAAGGGGTCAGGTGGGCCGCGCTCTGGGGCGCCAGGTCCCGTCAGCTCAGCGGCGCGGCAGCAGGGCCGACCGTTGTGCGGGTCCGGTCGCGGCGGAAGTGCTGGACACGATCCTCGTCCAACGCGATGCCCAGCCCGGGCAGCGCAGGCACGGTGAGGTGGAAATCCTGGTACTCGAGCGGCTGGGCCAGGATCTCCTCGGTCAGCAGCAGGGGGCCGAACAGTTCGGTGCCCCAGCGCAGCTCGCGGAAGGTGGAGAACACATGGGCCGAGGCCATCGTGCCCACGGCGCCTTCCAGCATGGTGCCGCCGTACAGGTCAATGTGGGCCGCCTCGGCAATCGCTGCCACATGCTGGGCCGCCTGCAGCCCGCCGGACTGCTCGATCTTGATGGCGAAAACATTGGCACCGGCCACGCGGGCCAGAGCAAAGGCGGTCTCCGGCCCCATCAGGGATTCATCGGCCATCAACGCGATCGGGTACTTGCCTGTGAGGCGAGCCAGGGCATCCACGCTGGCCACCGGCTGCTCGACCAGCTCACAGCCCGCATCGACCAGGCCTGCCAGACCATGCTGGGCGTCCAGCTCGCTCCAGGCCATGTTCACGTCCACGCGCACCGAGGCCTGGTCGCCCAGCGCCTTCTTGATCGCGGCAACGTGCGCAACGTCTTCGCGCACCGGACGGCGGCCGATCTTGAGCTTGAAAATCTGATGCCGGCGCAGTTGCAGCATGCGCTGCGCTTCGTCGATGTCACGACCGGTGTCGCCAGAGGCCAGGGTCCAGGCCACCGGCAGGCGATCCCGCAGGCGGCCGCCCAGCAGTTCTGACACCGGCAGGCCGGTGCGGTGGCCCAACGCGTCGAACAGCGCGGTCTCGACCGCACACTTGGCAAATCGGTTGTCGCGGATGGCGACGTTCAGGCGGGCCATCAAGGCGGCCACGCGGTTGGCATCGGCACCGATGAGCTGGGGTGCAAAGTAGGTGTCGATGGCCAGCTTCATCCCCTCGGGCGACTCGGCGCCATAGGCCAGACCTCCGATGGTGGTGCCTTCGCCGATGCCCACCGTGCCATCCGAGCAGCGGATGCGTACCAGCATCAGCGTCTGGCCGTTCATGACGGCCATCGACAGTTTGTGAGGACGGATCGTGGGCAGATCGACCAGCATCGTCTCGACACGTTCGATGACCACGGGGCCGGCGGCGGCTGTTGGGCGGGCGGTGTTTTGCATAGCCCGTATTGGACGGAAACAGGCCGCTCACGGCCAACACCATATTCATCTAATACGATACCTATTAGGTATGATCACCATGCTTTTTGTTGAAAAACAAGCACTTACATCAACAGTATCCCAACCGGCTATGGTTTTCCCCTATGGATCTGCGCCAACTCAGGTATTTTGTGGCGGTGGCCACCACCCGCAACTTCACACGTGCGGCCGAGCAGATGCACATCGCTCAGCCACCGTTGAGCCGGCAGATCCAGCAGCTTGAAGAGGAACTGGGCGTCCAACTCATCCAGCGCAACAGCCGTCCGTTGCGGCTCACCGAGGCGGGCAGGTTGTTCTACGAACAGTCGCTGCAGGTGCTGCACCGGGTCGATCAGATGAAAAGCACGGCACGGCAGGCCGGGCGCGACCACCGACAGTCGATCACGATCGGCTACGTGCCAACCACGCTGTACGGCGGTCTGCCGATGCTGGTGCGGATCTTTCGCCGCCGCTACCCCGACACCGATGTGCATCTGGTCGACCTGGGCTCGATCCAGCAGATCAGCGAACTCAAGTCGGGCCGCATCGACCTGGGGCTGGGGCGCCTGCGCAGCCATGACACCTCGGTGGCACGCAGGGTGCTGCGCGAGGAACGGCTGGTGCTGGCCATCCCGCCGGCCTGGCCGCTGGCCGCCGAGAGCGGGCCAGTCCCGCTTCATGAGCTCGATGGCCTGCCCATGCTGGTGTTCCCCAAAGAGCCCCGCCCCAGTTTTGCAGACCATGTGCTGGGCCTGTTGCACGAGAAAGGCGTGAAGCTGGCCGAGGTGCACGAAGTGCGAGAGCTACACACCGCACTGGGCCTGGTCGCGGCCGAGGTGGGCTTGTGCATTGTGCCGGCGGCGGCGCGCCTGCGCTCTGATCTGGTCTATCGGCTGATCGCCGACGAGACCGCCACCTCGCCCATCATCCTGAGCCATCGCCTCAACGATGACTCGTGGTACATCGGGGCCGTCAAGCAGCTCATCGCGGAGATGTACGCCCAAAACCCGCCCTGGCTGGACTTTCAGACCAACGCCTTTCCATCGGATCTGACAACCGGTGGCGAGCTGAAGCTCGACCAGGATAGCGCCACGCTCAAGCAAGACCGCGGCAGCCAAGCCCACGGGCAGGATCAGGCAGCGGGCGTCAGCGATCCAAAGCGCTAGGCCGCCGTTCACGCCGCCATCCATCAAAAAGTCGCTGCCGGCGATGACGCTGCCGGCTGGGCTCCTCATCTTCATCATCGATTTTTTTCAGAAAGCAGGCCCTGAAAGCAGCCTGGCTCAGGATGCCGGGCGCTGCTGATATTGCGCGTCGGTCACGGCCTCCAGCCAGTCGGCGGCACTGCCGTTCAGGACCTCGGTGATCGCCGTGTGGGTCATGGCGCTGTCGGAGGCCGCCCCATGCCAATGCTTGGCATGGGGCGGGATGTGCACCACGTCACCGACGCGGATCTCTTCCACCGGGCCACCCCAGCGCTGGATGCGGCCGACGCCGGCCGTGACGATCAAGGTCTGGCCCAGCGGGTGGCTGTGCCAGTGGGTGCGAGCGCCGGGATTGAAAGTGACCGCGCCGGCCGAACTGCGCTCTTCGCCACTGGGCACTTGCAGCATCTCGACGCTGACACGGCCAGTGAAGTACTGCTCAGGGGCCGCATTGACAGGCCGGTGGCCCGCTCGGGTGATCTGCAGACCGGTGTCGGCGGCCAAGGCCGTATCGGGCGCGGCCTGGGGCAGGCCGCCAGCGGTGAAGAGAGGGTTCATGGGGTGTTCCTTGAAAGGGTTGGAGGTGATCAACGCCCGACACGAGCGGCCAGTTGCACAGGATAACGGGCGCCCTGCACAGGAATGCGTTCCAGCACCTCGGCGGTGTCGGAGAAGGTCACGCCACGCTCGATCGCCTGCCGGATCAGTTGCACGGCAGTCACGCGATCGACACCGGGTCCGTCGCCGTGGCCCATGCAGCCCAGGCCAAGGGCCGAGACTTGAAGGCCACTGCGGCCCGATTGACCTTGTTTCATGAGGCGTCCTTTCTGAAGCCGTGCGATGTCAGTACCACCGGGTCAGGGCCCCTGGCGGCGCGCTTTTGAAGCACAAACAGCAGCACCGTGACCAGCGACAGCGCCAGCAAAACCGCACTGCTGCCCAGGCAGTTGGCCACCCGATGGGCCAGGTCGACCTTGCTGTCCGTGACGGAGCCCGTGCCTGGGTGGGCGCTGGCCGAAAACACCACGACCAGCCAAGCCAGGCCGAGCGAGCCGCCCAACTGGTGCGCGGCATTGACCAGGCCAGAGGCCGCACCAGCGTCCTGGGCTCGCGCGCCGGCCACTCCGGCGATGGTCAAGGGGCTGAGCGTCAGCCCCTGGCCCACCCCCAGCACCACCATGGGCCAGGCCACATTGGCCAGATAGCTGCCCTGGGGACCGAGCTGCGCCAGCCACGCCATGCCCAGCACCCCTTGCAGGTATTGGGTCAGGTAGAACCAGAAGCCGATCACGCCGGCCAAGAACAAGACCCGGGCAGCATAAGCCCCCGAGCGCACGCGGCTGTCAAAAAGCCGCAGCGGCAACAGAGGTTCTGCGGCACGGGCCTCATGGACGATGAAGCCGATCAGCAGCAGCCCCCCCAAACCCAGCGGACCCCAGCTGTGGGCCGACAGCCAGGTGGTCTCCGGCCCTCGACCAGGCCATACACCAGGGCCAGCATGCCCAGGGTGGACAACAAGGCGCCGGCCAGACATTGACAAGGCCCGGCACTGAGGCACCAAGCGCCCCCTGCGGACACGGTCAGCGCCAACAGACCTGCGCCATGAGCATGTAGCCCGCGCCATAGACGGTCTTGATGATTTTCGGGTTCTGTGGATCGGCTTCGAGCTTTCTGCGAATGCGCGAGATTCGGACGTCGATGGTGCGGTCAGCGGGCGACAGGTCGCGCTGGGCCAGCAAATGCTCGCGATTCAGGATCTGGTGGGGCCGCAACAGAAAGGCACGCAGCACCTCCGCCTCGGCCACGCCCAACAAGTGGGTGGCGCCATCGCTGCCCGTCAGGGTGTTGGACGACGCATCGAAAATCCAGCCTGCAAAGTGCGCATGACGCGCGGACTCTGCCCCCGGCGACGGGGCTCGGCGGCGACGCAGGATGCTGCGCACCCGGGCCACCAGCTCGCGCGGCTCGAAGGGCTTGACCACGTAATCGTCGGCACCCAGCTCCAGCCCCATGACCCGGTCGATCATGTGGCCGCGCCCGGTCAGGATGAGCAAGCCGCAACTGGACTGCAGGCTGATCTGTCGCAGCAGCTCGATGCCATCGATGTCAGGTAAACCGAGGTCGACGATGCACAGATCGGCGGATTCCTGTTTCAAGCGCCGCAGCACCGAGCTGCCATTGCGAAACCACTCGGTGGCAAAGCCGAACTCGGCCAGGCTGCGGGTCACGATCTGGGCCACGGCCTCGTCGTCTTCGATGACGTAGATCAGGGGCTGGGTCGGGCTGCCTGATGCTGGTTTCACCGGGCGCGTCATGCGCCGATCTCCCGCAACGCGGCACTGAGCTCGGCCTTGCCAAAGGGCTTGGCCAACAAAGGGGTGTCCAGAGGCCCTTCGGATTCTGCGGCGTACCCGCTCATCAATAGGATGTGCGCCACCTCGCCGGATCGTCGGGCATACCGGGCCAACTCCCGGCCATCAATGGCCCCGGGCATCACGATATCGGACAGCAACAAATGGATGTTGGGCGTCTGATCCAGGATGTCCCGGGCTTCGGCTCCGTTCTCGGCCTCCAGCACCGCGTAGCCCAGGTCAAGCAACAGGCGGCGCACCGTGACCCGGACCTGAACATCATCATCGACCAGCAAGGCCAACCCGGCCTGGGTCGGCGGCAACACGAGCGGCGCGGGGTCCAAGGCTTGCGCAACCGCATCAGGCGGTGCCTGCGGCAGCCAGAGGCTGACACAGCAGCCTTTGCCAGGACTGCTCTGGATGTCAATGCCGCCACCACTTTGCCGCACAAAGCCGTAGACCATCGACAGCCCGAGGCCCGTGCCCTGCCCTGCCGATTTGGTGGTGAAGAAGGGCTCGAACACGCGGGCCCGGGTGCTGGCATCCATGCCACAGCCGTTGTCACTGACCTGCAGGCAGGCGTAGGCACCAGGCTCCAGCCCCAAATGCGAGGCCTGAAGCCCATCGAGTTGCTGGTGCGTGCTGCGCACCTCGATGCGTCCGTGCCCGGCGGTGGCATCGTGGGCGTTGAGGATGAGGTTCAACAAGGAGTTCTGCAACTGCTGGGGATCAACCGACACCATGATCGGCGCCGGGCTCACCTGGGTCACCAGTTGCTGCGTGCTGGGCAAGGTGTGCTTGACCAGATCTTGCACCCCACCCACCAAGGGGTTCAGATCGACGATCCGTGCCTCAATGGCTTGCTTGCGCGAAAAAGTCAGCAAGCCCCGGATCAGCTTGGTGCCGCGGCGCACCGCCTCGATGGCTGGCTGGATGTACTCGCCCACGTGGGCCTGTGCCGGCGCCTGCTCCGCCAGTGCTGTGAGGTTGCCCAGCACGACCATGAGAATGTTGTTGAAGTCGTGCGCCAGGCCTCCGGTCAGTTGCCCCAAGGCCTCCATCTTCTGGGCCTGGACCAGCAACTCCTGGGCGCGCCTCTCTTCGGTGATGTCGAAGGTCAATTCGAAACAGCCGATCACCTGCGCATCGGCATTCAACTCGGGGATCAGCGTGGTCCGGGCCATCAAGGTTCGCCCGTCAATGGTGTGGATGTGGTACTCGAACGTGACCGGCCTGCCCTGGAGGGCCTGGGCCACATTGGGTTTGATCTGGGTGTAGGTCTCCAGGCCCAGGAACTCGCGGGCACTGACCTTTTCAGGTTGGCTGGGGTCCAGGCCAAACCAATCCTGGTAACCCCGGTTGATGAAGCGGTAATTGCGATGCTGGTCAAAGTACGCCACCAGCGCAGGGATCGAGTCGGTGATCAGGCGCATCTGCGCCTCGCTGCGGCGCAGCTCGATGGTTCGCTCTGCGACGCGGGTCTCCAGCAATGCGTTTTGATCGCGCATCATCTGCTCGGCACTGCGCTGCTCGGTGACGTCGGTGTACACGGTCAGAAATCCGTGCCCCGGCACACTCACGCCAGTGACCCGCAGCACGGCGCCTGAAGGCGTCACGTGTTCCAGCGAATGAGGCTCACCACGCCGCGCCACACGCAAGCGCTCCTGGATCAGGGCCTCGACATCGCCACCCCCCTCATCGTGTCGGGCCGCGTTGAAGCGAATCACCGCCTCCAGCGGGCTGCCCCGCTGAACCAGGGCCGGGGGCAGGTCCAGCAGACGCAGAAAGGCCTCATTCCAGGCCAGCAAGTGCAGGTCATCATCCACCAGGGTGAAACCTTGCTCGACCCGGCTCAGAGCGGCATACAAGGGCGTCGAGCGTTCCGCAGGGCGGATGGGCTCGACAGGGAACAGCGAACTCAAGAGCATCTCCTGCGCAGTTGAAATGCGTGCCGGCGGAATTGTAGGAGCAAGGCACGGGGCCGGGTTTGCATGCAAACATTCGTCACATTTGCCCAAAACTGCTGCAAACATGTTCTGTGAAGATCCTGCCCAAAAGCAGGAGACCCATGAACGAGCAGCGCGGCCACCCCATTGAAGACCCGAAGGTGAGCAGGCAGGCCGCCTTCGCCAAGCCCCTCACCGAATCCGCCATCGTGCGGCTTGCCGGTGTTTCGGGTGGCCACAGCGCCGCATTTGCACACCTATTTGCACACCTATTTGCGCACCTGTCCGGTCTGGTCACAGGGTGCCCCCCCCGAACACAGTCAAGTCCGTGGACCTCAAACAAGCCGGGGCGTGCCGCAAACGGCCTGTGACGTGAACAACACGCGGGTGCATGACGGCAAAGCCAAGGCCATGCCCCCGTTCAGCGAACACAAAAAACCCAACAACAGGAGCCATGAAATGAAGATTCTCGTCCCCGTCAAACGCGTGGTGGACTACAACGTGAAGGTCCGGGTGAAGTCGGACTTGCGCGGTGTGGACATTGCCAACGTGAAGATGAGCATGAACCCCTTTGACGAGATTGCCGTCGAAGAAGCGGTGCGCCTGAA
>NZ_JBWKOU010000021.1:0-68956 GCF_059416245.1 Curvibacter sp. GW821-FHT09D12
GCGCCGATGATAGTGCGGGTTCCCGTGTGAAAGTAGGTCATCGTCAGGCTCTTACAGCCCTCAAAACCCCCTCCAGGCAACTGGCGGGGGTTTTGTCTTTGGGGCTCCAGAGTACGCCACTGCAGCTTCAGGGCCAACGCTTGCCGCTGCCCTCTCCGATCACAGCCTCAGCGCCTGCGCGTACCCCGTCAGCTCCACATAGCCTCGGCCCAGCAATCGGCCCTGAACGTCGAACACCTCGCTCAAGCCCTCCCAGTAGATCGCACCTGTTGATGCGCGGCTGTCCAGCTCCTGGGCCTCGATGACGGCTTTGACGACGAGCGCTTGCCCTGGCAGCACCAACTTCCATTCAACGGGATACTCCACCTGGGTCTTGGGGCTTTTCCAGCGCTTGCCCGGTATCAATTGCACCTGGCCTGGCGCCGTGACGGTTTGCTTGCCTTGGGCATCCCGAAAAGTGCTGGCATCCCACATCGCGTCACCGGCACGGTCCCGCATCCGGAACGCCATGAGGGCTGAACCATCCAGGAAATTGAGGCCCATCCAGTCCCATCCCTGGGCTTCGGGGGCCATCAGTTCATCGCTCCATTCGTGGTCCAGCCAGGCTCGGTGCTCGGTCCCTGCATCCAGAACAAAGCGCTGACCCTGCAACTGGATGTGCCCCTGCACACTCATCTGAGGCTCGCTGTAGTAGCGACTGAATTGCGTGGCCTGAGGCCCTTTTTGAGAATAGCCCTCCAGGCCTTGCAGGAGCAGTGGCTGCCTGGGTTTGAAGTCAAGGTGCAGCTCGAAGGCGTCACTCTGAATCCGGGCTTCGTACTGGCTGCCCTCTTGGGTGTGGCTGACACGCCGAAACGACCAGGGATGCAAGTGCACCTCAGTGTCTTGGGTGCCAGCTTCGGCCAAGCCCATGCCTGCGCGTGCACTGCGTTGGTCATGCCAAAGCTGTTTGCCCTGCACATCGGTCAGCGCAGCATGGGCGAACACCAGTTGCTGGGGGGAGAAGGCCGAACGTCCTTTGGGCACACCCTGCACGCGGGATCTGAAGAACGTGATCTGGTAGCCAAACATCCGCGAACCGGATTGAGCGCTGCCCGTCACGTACCACCACTCAATGCCCTGCTCAGGATGACTGCCAAAGTCTCTTGGAAATTGCAGCGGTGGTCTGGACAGCAGCGGCCCCTTGGCCAGGGCCCCCATGGGGGCACCCGCACCCACCAGACTCCAGGCCAGGGCATTGAATTGACGCCGTTTCAGCATCTGCGGTTTGGACAAAGGGTTCATGGGTGACAAGGTTTACCAATCTTCTCGCACGGCGCTCACCGCATCGCGGCTGACCGCCGCCCGCCCCGCCAGCCAGGCCGTCACCGTGCCGGCTGCGACCGTGGCCAGGCACAGGGCCAGCAATCGGCTCCAGGGGGCATGCAACTCCATGCTCCAGTGAAAACTCTGGGGATTCACCACTTTGACCAGCAGCACGGCCACCGCCAGCCCCAGCAGCAGTCCGGCCGCGGCACCGATGCTGGTCCAGACCAGCCCCTCACCGGCGACCACGGCCAGAATTTGCCGGCGGGTGAGCCCCAGGTGGGTCAACAAGCCGAACTCTTTGCGGCGTGCCAACACCTGGGCGCTGAAGCTGGCCGCCACGCCAAACAAGCCGATGCCAATGGCCACGGCCTGCAGCCAGTAGGTCACGGCAAAGCTGCGATCGAAAATCTTCAAGGAGCGCTCACGGATCTCTGCCGAGGAGGCGATCTCCAGCGCCAGCGGCCTGCTGCTGCCGCCTTGGCTGGAAGGCAGGGCCAGCAGCTCAGCTTGCACGACCGATTCAGCCACGCCAGGGCGTGGCCAAAGGGCCAGATCGTTCACTTGCGAGTCCCCGCTCAAGGCCTGGTAGTCGGCCCGGTCCATCACCAACGTACCGGACTGGCGGGCGTAATCTCGCCAGATGCCTTTCACAAAGAAGCGGGTCGCCGGCGATGTGGGTGCCGGATCCCGATGCGGGAAAGCCTTGGCCAGCAAGTCGAAGTCTTCGCCAGGGCGTGCCTGGTACAAGTCGACCATGGCCTCGCTCACGTAAAGCCCAATCGCGCCGGTCGGTGTGTCCAGAATCTTTCCTTGCAATGGCAGGCTTTTGGAGTCATCCAGCCGGTCCTTGGCGATCAGGGTGACTTTGGGCCGCCCAGGCATCAGCTGCAGCGCGCGCACCCGCAATCGACTGCTGGCTTGTACCGAGGGCAGTGCCACCGCCTGGTTCAGCCAGTCTTCTGGCAAGGTCAGTACTTCGCTCGCTTGCTGGCTGCCTTGCAGGTGTACATACAACGGGGCTGGCAGCACCAGGTCCAGCCAGTCGATCACTGAGACCCTGAAACTGCTGACCATCACGGTCAAGGCCACGGCCAGACTCAGGCTGGCCACCACCCCACTGATGGCCGAGCTGGCCATGCCGCGCATTCGGCGAGCGCGCTCCACCGCCAGCAAGGGCAGCAGGTGTTGCTGCAGGGCCCCAGCCAGTGGACCATCGATGATGGCCATCAGGCTGGGCAAGAGCACGATGCCCCCCACCAGAAGTGCACCCACCGACACATACGCCGCCACCGGGATGCCCCACCAGGGAGGGGACAAGGCCAGCACGCCGGCCAGTGCCATCAACATCAGGCCCGCCATGCGCCCATGGGCTGCAGAGGGTGCATCTCCCAGCCCTTTCAGCGATTGAGCCGGGGGCAGCGCGGCGGCGGCGCGCGCCGGCCACCAGCCCCCTGCCAACGCCGCGGCCACGCCCAGGCTGCCATACAGCAGCGCCGCGGCCGGGCTCCAGCGCAGGCTGGGTGCCACACCGGTGAAATACCCGCCACCCAGATCACCGCCCAACCAGCGCAGGGCCAGGGCCGCCAGGACGGTGCCCGCCAGCAGGCCGAGCCCACTGCCCACGCCGCCCAGCAGCAGGGATTCAAGCAGCACCAACCGGGCCCGCTCCCTGGGTTGCAGGCCCAGCACGCCCAGCAGCGCAAACTGCCGTGTGCGCCGTGCCACGCTCAGCGACAACACCGAAAACACCAGAAAAGCCCCGGTGAACAGCGCCACCAGGGCCAGCACCGTCAGGTTGACCCGGTAGGCCCGCGACAACTGGTCAATCTGTTGACCCGCGTCGGCCGGCTCATGGGCCAGCACATTGGCGGGCAGGTTCAGGTCCGTCAGGTAGCGAACGTGGTCCACCCCGGCCTGCAGCCGCACGTCGATGCGACTCAACTGACCGACACGGTCAAACAAGTCCTGCGCTGCGGCCATGTCCATCACGGCGGTGGCTGGTCCCGTCACAGCCAGCGTGCCCGCGACCTGAAGCGCCACCGGGCCCGCCTCGGTCTGTACCTGGACCTGGGTAGCGCCGGAGACTTGAGCCTGGGCCGCCGCATTCAGAAAAACACGTCCAGGTCGCAAGATGTCCAGGCGGTCTGCGCCAGCCAGGGGGCGTGGGATCAGGTCGGGTGCCACGCCAGCCAGGCGGAACGCATCCACACCCAGCAGTCGCAAGGGCACACCGCCCGGGGCCTGTGTGGTGAGCAGCAAGGTGTTGAGCTCCAGCACGGGTGAGGCCTCGGCCGTTTCGGGGTGTTGGGCCACCCGGGGGTACAGCGCTTCATCGAAGGTTCCCCGCACGGCGCGCAGTTCCAGATCGGCCTGCCCATTGACCGAGCGCACGGCCTGCGAGAACTCGTCCAGCGCCGAGGCATTGATCAGATGCACCGAAAAGGCCAGGGCCACGCCCAGCAGCACGGCCACGATCGCGGCCAGTGATCGCCAGGGGTGACGGCGCAACTCTTGCCACGAAAAAGTGCAAAGCAAGGCCCAGAGGGGCGATCGGTGACGGGGTGGCGGTGGCATCAGCCGCCATTGTGCACAGCTCTTTCAAGACCCTTCGCATCACCCGTCATCGCGACTTTTTGCGCCAGATCAAACAGGGATGCGAGGGTCTGTCTTGAACCCCAAAGCCGCTCTTGATGCGCCGCGCAGACCCCCTATTTTCTGAACGGGGGGCCCGCATGGGCCTGTCCCGTCATCAACCAGAAGGAGTTTCGACATGAATTCACTGATCCCACGCGGGGGCCTGCTGCTCGATGAGTTTTTCCGCGATGCCGCCCCCGGTTTCTACATCCGCCCCTTGCACGGGGACAGGCTGCCCACGCCGGCCCAGATCAAGGTCGACGTGACCGAAAGCGACGCCGCCTTCACCGTGCACGCCGAGGTGCCCGGTGTCGCCAAAGAAGACCTGCATGTGACCCTTGAGGGCCAGGTTTTGAGCCTCAGTGCCGAGGTGCGGCAGCAGGACCAGGCCACCCGCGATGGCAAGGTGTTGCGCAGCGAGCGCTACTTTGGTCAGGTGGCTCGCAGCATCCAACTGCCCACCGAGGTGGACGTCAGCCAGGCCCGCGCCCGGTACGAAGACGGGGTTCTCACCCTGACCCTTCCAAAGCGTCAGGCCGGCAGCGCCCAGCGGCTCAAGATCGAGTGAAGCGGCACCCGCCGGGGCGTGGGCTAGGCCGCGATGCCCTGAGCCGTCAGCCGCAGCACCCGGTCGGCCTGGGCCGCAGCGGCTTCCGAGTGGGTGACCAGCACCAGCGCGGCCCCTTGTTCACGCGTCTGCTGCAACAGCAGGGCCATCACTTGGCTGGCGGTTTGCGGGTCCAGGTTGCCGGTCGGTTCATCGGCCAGCAGCAGACCGGGCCGGTGCACCAGGGCGCGGGCAATGGCCACGCGCTGCAACTGGCCGCCGCTCAGTTGCTGTGGCAGGCGCTCGCCCAGCCCCGCCAGCCCTACGGCTGCCAGCATCTCCGAGACCCGGGCCTGGGCAGCCGTACCGCTTTGGCCCAACAGCATCAAAGGCAAGGC
This sequence comes from Curvibacter sp. GW821-FHT09D12, assembly GCF_059416245.1. Taxonomy (NCBI): domain Bacteria; kingdom Pseudomonadati; phylum Pseudomonadota; class Betaproteobacteria; order Burkholderiales; family Comamonadaceae; genus Curvibacter; species Curvibacter sp. GW821-FHT09D12. The sequence goes on from NZ_JBWKOU010000021.1 coordinate 4,888, forward strand.
CACGTTTTGTCGCACGTCCAGGTGGGGCAGCACATGAAAGGCCTGAAACACAAAGCCCACATGCTGGCGTCGCCACAGGGCGCGCGACGTTTCGTCCAGCCCGGCCAGATCGGTGCCTTGCACATCGATTCGGCCTTCGTCCCAGTGGTCCAGGGCCGCCAGGCAGTTCAGCAAGGTCGACTTGCCCACGCCAGACTCACCGATGATGGCGACAAACTCCCCGGCACTGACAGTCAGGCTCACGTGCTCGAACACCGGGGCGCCGGCATAGCGTTTGCCCAGGCCCTGAACGCAGATGGCGGGCTTGGTCATGAATGGGCCAGGGGCGTTCATGGTGTTCGTGTCCTCAGCCCAGCTGTCCGCTCTTGCGCAGCAGGGCCTCAGCCAGGGCCAGCACCTGCGGCAGGGCATCGGGTGCATCGCAGGCCACGGTGTGGCGTCGAGGCATGCTGCGCAGCCAGGTCAGCTGCCGCTTGGCGAGCTGGCGTGTGGCAAAGATGCCGCGATCGCGCAACTCGTTCATCGGTTCTTGGCCTGACAAGGCCTCCCAGGCCTGGCGGTAACCCACGCAGCGCATCGATGGCAGGTCCGGGTGCAGATCGCCGCGGGCCCGCAATCGGCAGACCTCGTCGATGAAACCCTGTTGCAGCATGGCGTCAAAGCGTTGTTCGATGCGGTGGTGCAGCCATTTGCGGTCCTTGGGTTCCAGCGCGATCAGTTCGATGGGCAGGCCCCGGGTCGTGTCGCCGTGCTGTGCGGCATGAAAGCTCGACAGCGTCTGCCCCGATACCCGGAACACCTCCAGCGCACGCTGGATGCGCTGGGCATCGTTCGGGGCCAGGCGCTGAGCCGTGGCGGGGTCCACACGCGCCAGTTCGGCGTGCAGGCCAGGCCAGCCGCGCTCGGCTGCCTCAGCCTCCAGCGCGGCACGCACCTCGGGGTTGGCGGGGGGCATCGGGTCCAGTCCATCCACCAAGGCCTTGAAGTACAACATCGTCCCGCCGACCAGCAGCGGCAGGGCGCCGCGGGCGCGGATGGCCTGGATCAGCCCAGCCGCGTCTTGGGCAAACTCGGCGGCGCTGTAGGCTTGCAAAGGGTCGCGGATGTCGATCAGGTGATGGGGCACCTGCGCCAGCTCGGCCGCGCTGGGCTTGGCCGTGCCGATGTCCATGCCCCGGTACACCAGTGCCGAATCCACGCTGATGATCTCCATCCGATGATGGGGCGCGAGGTGCGCAGCCAAAGCCAGTGCGGCAGCCGTCTTGCCGGAGGCGGTCGGGCCTGCCAGGGCCAGGCAGGGAAGGGTCGAAGTCGTCATGCAAGGGGTCTCAGGTGGCGGCCGGTTCACCGTATTTGGGGACCAGTGTCCAGGCGGTCAGGGCGATGCAGGCGCTCCAGAACCAGACGCCCAGGGTCAGAGGGTAGATCGTGCCGTCCATGTGCTGCCCCAGCCAAGCCCCGATCCCAAAGGCCACCACCATCATGCCGAAGCCATTGAGCGCCGAGGCTGCGCCGGCGGCCTGGGGGAAGGGGCCCACGGCACCGCTTTGCCCGCAAGGCTGGTGCACCCCGTGAGCCAGCATGAAGATGTAATAGGGCAGCATGATGGCCCAGCCCTGGTGCACGCCCGCCAGGGCCAGTGTGCCCATCAGCGTGCCGCCCAGCAGGGTCATCCCGCCGGCCACGGCCACGCTGCGTCGCAGACCCAGGCGCGGCAGCATCCAGCGGCACATGAACGTGCCCAGAAAGTAGGCAAAAGACATCGAACACATCAACAGGCCATAGGCGGTCTTGCTCAGCCCCAGGACTTTGATGAAGACGAAGGACGACGAGGCCAGAAAGGTGAACAGCCCGCCATACGAGGCCGCGGTCAGCACCGAGAAGGTGATGAAGGTCGGGTGGCGCAGGATCTGCCCCCAGGTGCGCAACACCACTGAAGGCTGGGTGGCACGCGGGTTGCGCTGGGCCAGGCTCTCGCTGAAGCGCCAGCCCAGCAGCCCCAGGGTGGCGGCGCCGAACACGGCCAGGGCCAGCATGGCGGCCCGCCAGCCCATCCAGTCGGACAGCAGGCCCCCCAGGGGAGCGCTCAGGCAGGCGATCACACCCAGGCCGGACAAGCCCTTGGACATGACCCGTGCGCCTTCCAGTGGCTTGTACAGGTCACGCACGATGGCCCGGGCGCACATCACGCCAGCCCCCATGGCCGCCCCCTGCACCATGCGGCCCAGGATCAGCATCTCCATCGAGGTGGCCAGGGCACAGCCCAGGGCCGACACGGTGTAGGCCACCATGCCGATCAACAGCACGGGGCGGCGTCCGATCCGGTCCGACAGCGGGCCCCAGGCCAGTTGCGAGCAGCCGAAAGCCAGCAGAAGCGCCGACAACGTCAGTTGGGCTTGCGTCATCGTGGCGCCAAAGCCCTCTTTCATGGCCGGCAGGGCGGGCAGGTAGAGGTCGGTGGTCACCGGCTGCAGACCCAGCAACAGAGACAGGATCAGGACCACCAGCCCGGGGCTCATGGCGGGGGTCTGGGGAAGGGCCGCAGAGGCGGCAGAACGAGAGGCAGGCATCCGGGCGAGCGTATCAGAAAGCACCCCGGGCCCTGCCAGGGCGAGGGCACTCCGGTCAGTCGCCTGGGTGACGGAATCGGGCCGGTGTATCCCTGACAGGACATACCCGCAGCACCGTCCTGGGGCGCCTCCGCCTTTGCTAAGGTGGCTGGTTAACCCCGTTCACTCAGCGATCCCTGGATCGGCACGCCTGGAGGCTAGTCATGACCGCATTTCCCGCTCTTCGATGTTCCCTGAGCACCTTTCGCATGGGCCTGCTGGCGGTGCTGTGTGCCCCGTTGCTGGCGACGGCCCAGACCCCGCCACTGCCCCCTCCCGACAGCGTGAACCTGGACCGCCTCGGCTACATGAGCACCTTCCCGCCCGAGCCCGCCCAGCGCGTCACCTTGGCCAACAGCTACCAGTATCCGCAGCTGCGTTGGGTGGTGCAGCATGTGCGCGAACTGCAACCCACGCACAACATCCGGCGTGGCACGGGCCCGGCCTCCAGCTTGCCGGCCGATCCTCGACCCCTGGGACCAGTGAGCTTTGAAGATGCCAAGGGCCAGTCGCTCACCATCGATGAGTGGGCACGCAGCACCTACACCGACGCCTTGGTGGTCCTGCACAAGGGGCGGGTGGTGTACGAGCGCTACGACAACCAGATGACGCCGCATTCGCCGCATCTGCTGTTCTCGGTCACCAAATCGTTCACCGGTCTGCTGGCCGCCCAACTGGCCCAGGAGGGCAAGCTTGACCCGGCCGCCCTGGTGACCACCTATGTGCCCGAACTGGCCGGCTCGGCCTGGGGCGACATGACGGTGCGTCAAGTCATGGACATGACGGGTGCGGTGCGCTTTCGTGAGGTCTACACCGACCCCAGCACCGAGATCTTTGGCTACAGCTGGGCCAGTGGCCTGCTGCCCAGGCCTCCGGGTTACCAGGGCCCCACCACGGTGTACGACTTCCTGAAAACCCTCAAGAAAGAGGGCGAGCATGGTGAGGGCTTTGTCTACCGCACGGTGCACTCCGAGGTGCTGGGCTGGATCGTGTCGCGTGTCACAGGCCAGCATTGGGCCGAACTCATGAGCCAGCGCATCTGGCAGAAACTGGGCATGGAAGAAGACGCCTATGTGATGGTCGACAGCGTGGGCACGCCCTTACAGGGGGCTGGCCTGAACGCCACCGCCCGCGACCTGGCCCGGGTGGGTGAGATGTTGCGCCTGGGCGGCACCTTCAATGGCCAGAAGATCCTCGACAAGGCCGTCATCGAGGACACGGCCCGAGGCGGTGACCGCGAAAAGTTCAAGTTCCAGGGCCTGCAGGCGGCCCGACCGGGCTACAGCTACCGCAACCAATGGTGGGTGCTGCACAACGCCGATGGGGCCTACGAGGCCGCCGGGGTGCACGGGCAGTTCATCCACATCAACCCGGCCGCCGAAATGGTGGTGGTCAAGCTGTCGTCGCACCCCGTGGCGGGCGCCGCTTTCACCCACCCGACCACGCTCAAGGCCTGGGCCGCGCTGGCCAAAGCCGTGCGCTGAGCCCGGGCATGGGCCGCGGTGGCGCGCCACAGGCCCGCTTTCGCTGACAATCGGCGCGCTCCCGCAGGCTTTGCGGTGGCTTTTCGTGACTCGTGAAAGGCTGCGCCGTGGCGCCCCGATTTTCTGTTGGCCCTGCACCCGGGTGCGGGGCCATTGTTTTGTCTGACGCTGATTTTTTCAAGCGGCCTGGCGCCTGTGCTGCGGAGGCCCCATGCCTTTCGTAGTCACTGAGCCCTGCATCCAGTGCCGTTACACCGACTGTGTCGAGGTGTGCCCCATGGACTGCTTTGTGGCCGGCCCCAATTTTCTGGTGATCGACCCCGATGGCTGCATCGACTGCTCGGTGTGTGTGCCCCAGTGCCCGGTGCAGGCCATTGTGAACGCCGCCGAGGTCACGCCAGAGCAGGCCCCCTATGTGGCCCTCAACGCTCACCTCGCCAAGTCAGAGGGCTGGACGCCGATCCGCCAGCGACAGGCGCCCTTGCCAGAGCATGCGCACTGGGCCCAGGTGGCGGACAAGCGCCACCTGCTGCCGGCCTGAGCTTGGCCTCTTTTGGGGCGGCTCGGGCGGGTCAGACCACGCCCTGGGCCCGCATCGCGTCGGCCACCTTCACAAAGCCCGCCACGTTGGCGCCGGTCAGGTAGCTGACACGGCCTGTCGCATCTCGCCCATGGTCCACGCAGGCCCGGTGGATGCCGCTCATGATCTGGCGCAGGCGCAGGTCCACCTCCTCGCGTGGCCAGCTCAGGCGGGCGGCGTTCTGGCTCATCTCCAGGCCTGAGGTGGCCACACCGCCCGCATTGCTGGCCTTGCCTGGGGCATACAGCACCCCAGCCGCCTCGAAGGCCTTGGCGGCTTCGATGGTGCTGGGCATGTTGGCGCCTTCGGCCACGCACAGCACCCCGTTGGCGATCAGGGCCGCCGCATCCAGGGCGTCCAGTTCGTTTTGTGTGGCGCAAGGCAGGGCCACATCCACCGGCACTTTCCAGGGCCTGGCATCGGGCTCGAAGCGGGCCCCGATGCGCTCGGCGTAGTCGCTCACGCGCCCGCGGTGGTGGTTCTTGATCTCCATGAGCAGCGCGAGCTTCTCAGGGGTGAAGCCTTGCTCGTCGATCACCGTACCGCCCGAGTCCGACGCGGTCAGTACCAGGGCGCCCAGCGTCATGGCCTTCTCGATGGCGTACTGAGCCACATTCCCCGAACCCGACACGCTGACCCGCAGGCCCTCGAACGAGCGTCCTCGGGAGTGAAGCATCTCTTCGGCAAAATACACCGTGCCATAGCCCGTGGCCTCAGGGCGCATCAGCGAGCCGCCAAAGCTCAGCCCCTTGCCGGTGAACACGCAGTCAGCCCGGTTGCTGAGCTTTTTCATCATGCCGGCCATGAAGCCCACCTCGCGCCCGCCCACACCGATGTCACCGGCGGGCACGTCGGTGTCCGCGCCAATGTGGCGGTAAAGCTCTTGGACGAAGGCCTGGCAGAAGCGCATCACCTCGCCGGGGCTGCGCCCCTTGGGATCGAAGTCGGAGCCCCCTTTGGCACCGCCCATGGGCAAGGTGGTGAGGGCGTTCTTGAAGGTCTGCTCGAAGGCCAGGAACTTCAGCACCGACAGGTTCACTGAGGGGTGAAAGCGCAGGCCGCCCTTGTAGGGCCCCAGCGCCATGCTGTGCTGGATGCGGTAGCCGCGATTGACCCGGACCTGGCCCTGGTCGTCCACCCAGCTGATCCTGAACATCACGATGCGCTCGGGCTCGACCAGGCGCTCCAGCAGGGCGTGTTCCGCGTAATGGGGGTGGCGTTGCAGAAACGGCCACAGACATTCCATCACTTCCGTGACGGCTTGCAGGTACTCGGGTTGGTGGGGGTTTTGGCGGTTCAGCCGTTGCACAAAGCTGGCGGCATCGAGATGCTTCATTCAAGGGTCCCTTCGCCTGCCGCACAAACCGGCAGGGGGGATGATCTTGCGGGCAGGCCGCCCAGCGTTCGTCACCAAATGTAGCCCCTGTGCCCGCCCCCTGGCGGCGGTGCTGGACGGCTTGCTGCCCTCAGCGCCCGCGCAGGAACAGGGCGTCCAGTTCGCGCATGGGCAGTTGCCGCCAGGTGGGGCGTCCATGGTTGCATTGGTCGGATCGCTCAGTCTCTTCCATCTGGCGCAGCAGCCCGTTCATCTCGTCCAAGGTCAGGCGGCGGTTGGCGCGCACCGCACCGTGGCAGGCCATGGTGGCCAGCAGTTCGTTGCGAGCCCGCTGCACCACCGTGCTGGCATCGTGCTGGCCCAGTTCGGCCAGCACGCTGCGGGCCAGCTCCACCGCGTCGCCCTGGGCCAAGGTGCTGGGCACCGCCCGCACGGCCAGCGTCTTGGGTGAGAAGGGCACGATCTCCAGGCCCAGCGTGGCCAGGGTGTCGGCACATTCCTCGGCCGTGGCCACCTCTTGGGGCGTGGCGGCGAAGGTGGCCGGGATCAGCAAGGGCTGACTGGCCAGCGGGGCCTCGTCAATCTGGGTCTTGAGGCGCTCGTACACGATGCGTTCATGGGCGGCGTGCATGTCCACAATCACCAGGCCATGGGCGTTTTCCGCCAGGATGTACACCCCTTGCAGTTGCGCAATCGCACGCCCGAGCGGCCAGTCGTCGGCGGTGTCGGGCAGGGCCGTGGGCGCCGGCTGGGCAGCCAGGCTGGCCTGATTGTAGGGCGAGGGGGCCCCCAGCGCCGGATGGACGCTGGGGTTGCCAACGGGGGGCTGAGCGAGGGCCGGGCGCCCCACCGTGTCGGCCCACAAGGGCGGGGTGGTCCCGTTGGCGGTGGCGGCGCCAGGTTGCCACAGCGCGGCCAGGTCGTTCACGCGGTGACCCACCGGATCGGGGCGAAAACCCATGCCGGCCTGGGTCCAATGGGCGCTGAAGGGCGCTGGCGCGGTGGCGTGAGTCCCGGCCAGGCCTGGCGCCTGATCCGGGTCGGGCTGGAGGCCCGTCAACTCCGGGGGCTGGGCGGCGGCGGCCGCGGCCGCCGCCAGCGCAGCGCGCGGGGCAGCCAGGGCATTTTCGACCGCATGGCGCACCGCCTGATGGACCTCACGGCTCTCCCGGAAGCGCACTTCGATCTTGGTCGGGTGCACGTTCACGTCGACGCGGGTCGGGTCAATCTCCAGCGACAAGGCATAGACGGGCTGGCGTTGGCCATGCAGCACGTCTTCGTAGGCACTGCGGGCTGCATGGGTGAGAACTTTGTCGCGGACGTAACGTCCGTTCACATAGCAGAACTGGTGGTCGGCACGCGAGCGCGACGCATCCGGCACCCCGGCCCGGCCCGTTACCCGGATCGGCCCCACATTGAAGTACACGGCCACCGATTGGGTCAGGAACTCTTCGCCCAGCACATCGGCCAGGCGGCGGTCATGGGCTTCGGGACCGTGGCAGGCGCGCCACTGCTCCACCAGCTTGCCTTCGTGCCAGATCGCAAAGCCGACTTCGGGGCGGGCCAGGGCGTGGCGGCGCACCGATTCCACGCAATGCGCCAACTCGGTGGCGTCGGTCTTCAGAAACTTGCGCCGTGCGGGCGTTGAGAAGAAGAGCTCTTTGACCTCCACCGTGGTGCCGGTGGCCCGGGCGGCCGGCTTCAGTTCGCCGGTGCGTGCATCCAGCAGGAAGGCATTGGGTTGCCCTTCGGTGCGAGACAGCAAGGCCATTTCAGAGACCGAGGCGATGGCGGCCAGGGCCTCGCCGCGAAACCCCATGGTGCCCACTGATTCCAGGTCGTGCAGGTTGCTGATCTTGCTGGTGGCATGGCGCTTCAGGGCCACGGGCAACTCTTCGGGGGGGATGCCCATGCCGTTGTCCTCGACCGAGATCAGCCGCACGCCACCGGCCAGCAGACGCACGGTGATCTGGCTGGCGCCTGCGTCCAGCGCGTTGTCCACCAGTTCGCGCACCACCGAGGCGGGGCGTTCGACCACTTCACCTGCGGCGATCTGGCTGATGAGTTCATCGGGCAGCTCGCGGATGGGGCGGCGCGCGGAAGTGGCAGATGGGGAGGATGGGGGGAAGGGCTCGGTGTTCACCCCGGGATTCTAGAGGCCCGGCAGCTCATGGGTCCTCAGCGGGGCTTGTCACGACGTTGGCGGTTGGCGGCTTCATAATCTGCCGCCAAAGGATGCCCATGGAAATCATTGCCTCATTGATCGACTTCATCATTCACGTCGACAAATACCTCGAGTTCTTCGTGCAGAACTACGGCCTGTGGGTCTATGCGCTGCTGTTTGCCATCGTGTTCGTCGAGACCGGCCTGGTGGTCATGCCCTTCTTGCCGGGCGACTCGCTGCTTTTCATTGTCGGGGCCATGGGCGGGGCGGGTTTGCTGAACCTGCCCTTGGCTGCCGTGGTGTTGGTGGTGGCCGCCATTCTGGGCGACCAGTGCAATTACCAGATCGGCCGGTTTTTCGGCCCCCGGGTGTTCCAGTGGGAGAACTCGCGCTTTTTCAACCGGGATGCGTTCAACCAGGCCCACGCCTTTTATGAGCGTTACGGAGGCATCACGGTGATCCTGGCGCGCTTCATGCCCTTCATTCGCACCTTTGCCCCCTTTGTGGCGGGCGTGGCGGCCATGACCCGTCGCCGTTTCACGGCTTATAACGTGGCGGGGGCGGTGATCTGGGTGGTGGGGGTCTGCGCCATCGGCTACCTTTTCGGCAACCTGCCTTGGGTGAAGCAGCATTTCGAGAAAATCATCTGGGCGATGATCCTGCTGCCGGGCCTGCTGGCCCTGTGGGGCGCCTGGAAGGGCCGCCGCTCCGGTGGGGCGGCCCAGGCCTGAGAACGTCGGTTCGTTCCAAGGGGCCGTTGCACCACACAGGCTCGCCGGCTGTGTGCGTGAACGGCGCTCAGCGTCAGCGACGGCTCTTGCTGAGTTCGTTGCCTGCCAAGGCGCCTGCTGCCGCGCCGGCCACCACGCCCAGGGTGCTGCCGAACAGCACGCTGCCGGTGGCGCCACCTACCACCGCGCCAGCCACCGTACCCACTTGCTGGTGGGTGGGGCGGGAGGCGCAGGCGCCCAGGGACAGGCTCAGTGCCAGCACGGTGAGCAGGGTCAGCCGACGGGAAGAAGGGCGCGCCAGGCTGGGGGCGATCCGAAGGGTGCGGTTTTTCATGGGATTCCTTTGAACAGGTCGGGAGGGCGGTGGATCCGCCAAGACTCTGTTCGGAACTTTACAAACATGAGCCACCACCATCTGTTTGAAACTCGGCATTGATGTGTTGCCAAGGTTTCAGATAAGTCCAGATGTTTCAAAAATAGGCCTATTCGGTCATTAATGACGAATTGCCGGCAATTTGATCGACTCACCGCGCCCCATGGCGGGCGCTTCAGGCACTGCGGTTGCGTGCCAGTGGCGGGTTGCGCGAGAAATAGCGCTCGATGCCCCGCATGACGGCATCGGCCAACTGATTCTGGTACTCAGGGCTGCGCAGGCGGGCTTCTTCTTCGGGGTTGCTGATGAAGGCCGTCTCGACCAGCACACTGGGGATGTCGGGCGCCTTGAGCACGGCAAAGCCGGCCTGCTCGACCTTGGGCTTGTGCAGTCGTCCGACGGCGCTGATCTCACCCAGCAGGGCGGTGCCCAGCTTCAGGCTGTCGTTGATCTGCGCCGTGGTGCTCATGTCGAGCAGGGCGCGTTGCACGGTGGCGTCCTGCACCTTCACGTTCAGGCCGCCCACCTGATCAGCCCGGTTCTCCTTGTCGGCCATCCAACGGGCCGCCGCACTGGAGGCGCCACTCTGGCTGAGCGCGAACACACTGGCTCCGCGGGCCGCCGGGGTGATGAAGGCGTCGGCATGGATGCTCACGAACAGGTCGGCCTGCACGCGCCGGGCCTTGTCCACCCGCACATGCAAGGGCACGAAGAAGTCGGCATCGCGGGTCATGAAGGCCCGCATCGGGTTGCCCTTGACCGTGGTGGCGTTGATGCGTTCACGCAGCAGGTGGGCGATGCTGAGCACCACGTCCTTCTCGCGCGTGCCCGAAGGGCCCGTGGCGCCTGGGTCTTCGCCGCCGTGGCCCGGGTCCAGCGCGATGATGATGAGGCGGTCGGTGGCCTGGGTCTCGGCGTTGTCGTTGGCCGGGGGCCTGGCAGGGCGCGGCGCGGGGCCAGGGGGGCTGGCGTTGGCTGAAGCCTGGGTTGTTGGGCTCGTGCCGGGGCCGCTGAGGCTGGGGCTGGGCTTGAGCTCCGGGCGGCCTGGGGGGCTCACGGGGGCGGAGCTTGCGGAGGGCGCGGTTGCATGGGGGTTGCGCTGCGCAATCAATTCTCCCAGGGGGTCGGGCAGTGGCGCGGGCTTGCCTGCGCTGCCGCTGGGGGGGGCGGTGGTGACGGCGGTGGCCGGCGCATGCACCGCTTGTCGGCTGTCCTGAAGGCGTTCTGCGATCAGGGCTTCCAGTGGGTCGACTGTCACCGTGGGGTACAGGTCGAAGACCAGCCGGTGCTGGTAGGCGGCCACCGGGGGCAGGGTGAAGACCTGGGGCAAGGCTGCCTGTTTGAGGTCAATCACCAGCCGGACCACCCCTGGGGCGTACTGGCCGACCCGTATCCCGCTGATGAAGGGGTCGTCGGCCTTCACCTTGGCCACCAACTCCCGAAGGGCCGGGTTCATCTCGATGCCGTCGATGTCCACGGCCAGTCGTGGCGGGTTGGCCACAAAAGTCTGCCGCGCGGCCAGTGCGCCATCGGATTCGATGGTCACCCGGGTGTAGTCTGGCGCGGGCCACACCCGCACGGCCACGATGCTGGCACCCCAGGCCAACTCGGTCAGCCCCATCAGCAGCACCACGCCGCCGGCTTGCAGGGCCTGGCGTCGGCGCAGCAGCGCGGGCACACGCGGGGCTTCGTTGGCAGGGCTCAGGTCGGTGTGGCGGCTCATGGGCACAAGGCCTTCAGCAGAGACTGGCCCAGCGGGGTGGCGGCTTGCAGCACGACTTGACGGGCGGCCGCGGGGGCCTCGGCCGTGTCGGCGCTGTCATCATCCGGCGTCTCGTCCGATCCCAGCACCGTCAACTGCAGCACCAGGTCGGGCACGGGCAGCATGCCTTGGGCCTTGTCGGGCCATTCGGCCAGCTTCAGGCCCGGGCTGGCAAACAGGTCCCGAAAGCCGGCCTCCTCCCATTCACGGGGGTCGTTGAAGCGGTAGAAATCAAAGTGCCAGATGCGCAGCACCTGCTCACCCTGGCGGGCTTCATGGGGCTCAACCACAGCGTAGGTGGGGCTTTTGATCCGTCCCTGCACGCCCAACTCGCGCAGCAGGTGGCGCACAAAAGTGGTCTTGCCGGCGCCCAGATCCCCCTGCAACTCGATGAAGGCATGGCGCACACCAGGCAAGGCGGCCAGACGGCGGGCGAAGGCCTGGGTATCGGTTTCGTGGCTCCAGATCAGCGTGGCAGAAGACAGGTGGGGCGACATGGGCGACATGGACAACAGGGTTCCTACAATTCCGGGGTGCAAATCAATGGCCATCAACTTGTATCCGACATCCAGGGCTGGGCCCGGGCGCTGGGATTTTCTCAAATCGGCGTCGCCGGCATCGATCTGGCGAGTGCCGAGCCAGGCTTGGAGGCCTGGCTGGCTGCCGGGTTCCACGGCAGCATGAATTACATGGCGGCGCACGGGCTGAAGCGGGCCCGGCCAGCCGAACTGGTGCCGGGCACGGTCAGCGTGCTGACCGCGCGCATGGATTATCTGCCCGCCAGCACCCCAGTCGACTGGACCGGGCATGAACTGGCGCGATTGCAGCGTCCCGGCGAGGCGGTGGTGTCCTTGTATGCGCGGGGCCGTGACTACCACAAGGTGTTGCGCAGCCGATTGCAAAAACTGGCCGAGCGCATGGCCGCCGAGTTGGGGCCTCTGGGGCACCGGGTGTTCACCGATTCGGCCCCGGTGCTGGAGGCCGAACTGGCCGCCCGCAGTGGCCAGGGCTGGCGCGGCAAGCACACCCTGGTGCTGAACCGCGACGGGGGTTCGATGTTCTTCCTCGGTGAGATCTACCTGGACATCGCCTTGCCGCCCACTGAACCGGTCACGGCGCACTGCGGCCAGTGCAGCGCCTGTGTACAGGCCTGCCCTACGCAGGCCATCGTGGCGCCCCACCGGGTGGATGCGCGCCGCTGTGTCTCTTACCTCACCATCGAGCACGATGGCCCGATCGACCTGGCCCTGCGTCCGCTGTTGGGCAACCGCATCTACGGCTGCGATGATTGCCAACTGGTGTGCCCCTGGAACAAGTTTGCGCAACGCTCGCCCTTGCCCGATTTCGACGAGCGCGCCGGCCTGTCAGGCCAGACGCTGGCGCATTTGCTGGGCTGGTCCGAGGGCGAGTTTCTGCGCCGCACCGAGGGCAGTGCGATCCGTCGCATCGGCCATTGGCGCTGGGTGCGCAATCTGAGCGTGGCGGCCGGCAATGCCCTGCAGGGTGGCCTGGCGGGTGACGAGGCCGTGGTGCTGCGCCAGGCCCTGGCGGCACATCAGGCCGGTGCCGACGCGGTGTTGGCCGAGCACCTGGCCTGGGCGCTTAGCGCAGCACCCCCAGGGCAAAGGGCAGGCTCGCCATGCCCAGCAGGGTCGACAGGGTGACCAGGCCAGCCACATAGGGGCCGTTGTAGCCCATGCGGGCGGCCAGCACATAGCAGGTCGAGGCGGTGGGCAGGGCTGAAAACGCCAGCAGCACCGTGGTCTGCACGGTGTCCAGCCCGAAGGCGCGGGCCAGGCCCCAGGCCAGCAGTGGCAGCATCAGGTGTCGGATGGACAGAACGGCCACGGCCAGGGTGCGGGCCTTGGCCAGTTGCCCGATCTCCATGCCTGCGCCGGCCGACATCAAGCCCAGTGCCAGCGAAGCCGCGCCGATGCGGCTGACCGTCGGGTCCAGCCAGACCGGCATGGTGAAGCCCGCCAGGTTGGCCAGCAGCCCGCTGGCCGTGGCCAGCACCAAGGGGTTGCGCAGAATCTCGCCCACGAAGCCGCGCTTGGCGTGGCGTGCCATGGGCCAGACCGCCGCCACATTGAAAATCGGCACGCAAACGCCGATCAACACCGCGATCAGCAACATGCCCTGGGGCCCGGCGAGCCGGTCGGTGATGGCCAGGGCAATGAATGAATTGAAGCGGAACGCCACCTGCACGCTGGCCGGGTGCTCGCGCCCGCGCATGAAGCGGCCCACGATCGGCAGGTGAGGCAGCGCATACGACAGCCCAATGCCCGACACCCCCATCAACACCCCGGCTGTGAGCAGCGAGGACGCTTCGCCCAGGTTCAGCGGGCTTTTCACGATGGAGTGGAACAGCAGCACCGGAAACAGAAAGAAATACACCAGGCTCTCGACCTGTTGCCACACGGTGCGGTTCAGCGCGGTGTATCGGCACAACAGAAAGCCGCAGAGAATCAGCGAAAAATCGGGGAAGAGCAGTTGGGCGTAGTTCACCGGTCGAGAATAACAGTCAGGGGCCCACAGGGTTTGTCACTAGCTGCTTTCCACAGGGGCAGAGGTCGGGCTAGCCGTTACGATCTCGCACTCATTCAAGAACGCGTTGACTAGGAGAATTCAAATGCATCGTCGTACCTGGATTGCTGCACTCGCCCTGAGCACATTGACCGGTGCCGTGTGGGCGCAGTCTTACCCGACCAAGGCCATTCAGTTGGTCGTTCCGTTTGCGCCAGGGGGCACGACCGACATCATCGCCCGCACCATCGCCGACCCGCTGGGCAAGGTGCTGGGGCAACCCGTGGTGGTGATCAACAAGGCGGGCGGCGGCGGCGTGGTGGGGGCCACCGAAACGGCGCGTGCGGTGCCCGATGGCTACAGCCTGGGCGTGGCCACGGTCTCGACCACGGCCGCCAACCCCGCCATCAACCCCAAGATCCCGTACAACCCGCTGACCGACTTCAGCCCCATCGTCAACGTGGCGGCCACGCCGAACGTGATCGCGGTGCACCCGAGCTTCCCGGGCAAGGACTACAAGAGCTTTCTGGCCGAGGTGAAGAAGTCGCCCGGCAAGTACTCGTACTCGTCGTCGGGCACCGGGGGCATTGGCCACCTGCAGATGGAGCTCTACAAGAACCTGGCGGGCGTGTTCGTCACCCACATCCCTTACCGGGGTGCGGGGCCGGCCTTGAACGACACGGTGGCGGGTCAGGTGCCGATGATTTTCGACAACATGCCCTCGGCCATGCCCTTTGTGCGTGAAAACCGGCTGATCCCCATCGTGGTGGCCGCCCCCACGCGTTTGGCGGCCTTGCCCAATGTGCCCACCTTCAAGGAGGTCGGGCTGGAGCCGGTGAACCGCATGGCCTACTACGGCATCTATGGCCCCAAGGGCCTGCCCAAGGAGGTGGTGGACAAGATCAACGCCGGCGTGCGCAAGGCCCTGGAAGATCCGGCCGTGCGCAAGCGCATCGAAGACACCGGTTCGATCATCGTGGGCAACACCCCCGAGCAGTTCGCCGACCAGATCAAGTCGGAGTTCGAGGTCTACAAGCGCGTGGTGCAACAGCAAAAGCTCACCCTGGATTGAGCTTGTGAACCTTCGGGCTCGGCGAGGCCTGTTCGGGCCCTGATGCCACAGGCCGGTTGCTTGCCACAGCAACCGGCCTTTTTTGCGTCTGGGGCATGGCATAGTTCGGGCTCTGCCTGCCCTCATCCATGTCCACGCTGACCCAGCCCACATCGACGCCTGTCCCCACGCCACGCAGCCAGGGCCTGATCGACAGCTTCATCGATGCCCTGTGGCTGGAAGACGGCCTGTCACAGAACACCCTGGCGGCCTACCGGCGTGACCTGAGCCTGTTTGCCGGCGCGCTGGCGCAGCAGGGGCTGTCGCTCGATGGCGCTGGCGAGGAACACATTCAGCAGTACTTTGCCCAACGCCATGCGCAGAGCCGCATCACCACTTCCAACCGGCGGCTGACCGTGCTGCGCCGGTATTTCCATTGGGCCCTGCGCGAGCGGCACATCTCGGTGGACCCCACGCTGCGCCTGCAGGCGGCGCGTCAGCCGCTGCGCGTGCCCAAGACCCTCAGCGAGGCCCAGGTCGAGGCCTTGCTGGCGGCCCCTGATACCAGCACCCCGCTGGGTTTGCGCGACCGGGCCATGCTGGAGCTGGTCTATGCCAGTGGCCTGCGGGTCTCCGAGCTGGTGGGCTTGCGCCTGCATGAGGTGGGCCTGTCTGAGGGGGTTCTCAAGGCCCAGGGCAAGGGCGGCAAGGAGCGGCTGGTGCCTTTCGGCGAAGTGGCGCGCGACTGGCTGCAGGCCTACCTGGCGCAGGCCCGGCCGGTCATCCTGGGGGGGCAGCTCAGTGACGACCTGTTTGTCACCCAGCGCGGGCAGGGCATGACCCGGGCCATGTTCTGGGTCATCGTTCGAAAAAATGCCGAGCAGGCCGGCATCCGGTCACCGCTGTCGCCGCACACGTTGCGCCACGCGTTTGCCACTCACCTGCTCAACCACGGGGCCGATTTGCGCGCCGTGCAGATGCTGCTCGGCCATGCCGACATCTCGACCACCACCATCTACACCCATGTGGCCCGGGAGCGCCTGCGCCAGCTGCATGCCCAACATCACCCGCGAGGCTGAGGGCGGCACATGGTCTGATGCCGCGCCCTCCAGCCTGCTCCCCACCTCTCGCTTTGGAGTTTTCATGTTCCTGAACTCACGCCGCCAATTTCTGGCCCGGTCCTCTGCCCTGGGCCTGTTGCCTGTCGCCCGAGGGGCCTGGGCGCAGGCCACGCCGGCCTGGCCCACGCGCCCGGTGCGCCTGCTGGTGGCCTATCCCCCCGGCGGCGTGAGCGATGTGGTGGCCCGCCTGCTGGCCGAGCGCCTGCAAGGCCCGTTAGGGCAGCCTGTGGTGATCGAGAACAAGGCCGGTGCCAGTGGGGCGATTGCCATGGACGCGGTGGCCAAGGCCGCCCCCGATGGCTACACCTTGGGCTTCAGTGCCATCAGCCCGCTGACCCTGAGCCCCCACCTGGGCAAGCTGCCCTATGACCCGGCCCATGACCTCGTGCCGGTGGTGAACGTGATGGCTTCGCCGGTGCTGCTGTTGGCCACGCCAGGGTCGGGTTTGAACGATTTTGCCGGGCTGCTGGCGCAGGCGCGCAAGCAGCCGGGGCAGGTGCGTTGGGCCACGGCCGGTCAGGCCTCACTGGGCCACATCATGCTGGAGCAACTGCGGGCTGCGGCCCAGGTGGACATCACGCACGTGCCGTACAAGGGCGGCGGGCAACAGATGACGGACGCCTTGAGCGGCCAGTTTGAGGTCTTGTCGACCAATGCCAGCGCCGCCGTGCTGCAGCAGGTGAAGAGCGGGCGCCTGCAGCCTTTGGCGGTGGGTGCCGCCAGCCGCCTGGAGGCCTTGCCCAAGGTGCCCACACTGGCCGAGTTGGGCTACCCCGCAGCCAACCTGGCGTCGCAGTTCGGGTTGCTGGCACCGGCCCGCACGCCGGTGGCCGTGGTGGAGCGCATCAATGCCGAGGTGAACCGGGTGCTGGCCCAGCCCGATGTGCGCAGCCGGCTGCTGGCCAGCGAAAACCTGCCTGCAGGGGGCAAGGCCAGTGATTTCGCCCGCTTGATTGCCCAGGAGTCCGAGGCCAACGCCCGCATCATCCGGCAGGCTGGCATCAAGGCAGATTGAGGCCCAGGGCCCGCCCATCCACCCGCCGCTGCGGTGGGTGGGGCTGAGAGCCTCAGTCGTTGAGCGACTCGGCCCAATCCAGGGCTTGAAGGTGGGCCCAGTTGACCTGGCGGTTGGACAGGTGCAGTTCGGTAGCCACACGGGCAAACACCGCGTCATCCCCTGATTCGCAAGCGATGGTCAGCTCCAGGAAGGGCCAGAACACACCGGTCTTGTTCAGCAGGGCATCGACCACGTTCTGCGGCAGCGAGACCGTGTTGAGCGCCTTGTCCAGCGAGATGCCCAGCATGGTGTCGAGCAGCGAGAACACCCCCACGATGAAGGCGTTGTCGCATTCCTCGGCGGGCAGCAGTTCGGCGGCCAGCAACTCCATCAGGCGCCCACGCACCACGGCGGTGGTGCCCACCGCGGGCGGTGCACCATCCTTCGACGTGGTGAGCAGCAGGGCGGCCCAGCGGAACAGCTTTTTCATGCCGAGCATCATCACGGCATGGCGGAACGAAGTGACCTCGACCTGCAGGCCGAAGCCGGCCGAATTGATGAAGCGCAGCAGGTTGAAAGACAGGGTGGGGTCTTTCTTGAGCAGTTCCTCGATGTCGCCCGCGTCGGCCTGTTTGCGCACCAGGTTGATCAACTGGATGATGGTGGCCTGCGAAGGGCGGATGGTCTTGGCCTGAACCAGCGAGGGCTTGGCGAACCAGAAGCCCTGGAAAAGCTTCACGCCCAGCTTGGCCATGCGCTCGAACTGTTCGGCGGTCTCCACCTTCTCGGCGATCATCTCGGCCTTGGTGTTGGCTCGGGCGAACTTGACCAGGGGCTCGGCCAGCTCAGGCTTCAGGATGTTCATCTCGATCTTGATGAACGAGGCCAGCGGCAGCCACGAGGCATAGGCCCGGCGCAGCATCATGTGCGGAAACGCCAGCCGGAAACCACGCTCGCGCAGGTCTTTCAGAATCAAGGCCCGCTGCTCGATCAGCTCCACGTCATCGGTGGGCATGGGCGGCACTTCCAGCACCACTTTTTCGGGGCTGATCAACTCCAGGTGTCCCCCGGCCAGGCTGTCATGGGTGCAGTTGATGAACACCGTCTTCTTGCCCACCAGGGCTTCGGTGCCGGCATAGGACAAGGCATTGAACAGCAAGGCCGCGTCGCTGGCGGCGGTGTGGCTGGCACCGCGGGTGGAGCGGTCAAAAAGCTCGTAGCCGTAGACGGCACGGTGTTCGTCCACGATGGCCTGGCGCGCGATCACCGAGGCGTTTTCGTCTTCGGCCGGGTTGCCCGCCGCGTTGTCGGCGATTCTGTCCAGTGGCGACAGGGCGCTGTCGCCCGGCGGGGCTTCGTTGGAACTCATGGGGTGTCCTTCCTGCATTGCTTTGATCTGTGTCGGGCCGACGGCGCCAAGCTGGTCCGCTCAGGCCTCATTGACCATCTGGTCGGCCCAGGCCAAGGCCTGCAAATGGGCCCAGTTGGCTTGCTGGCCGCTCAGCTTGAGGGTTTGACAGGCCTGGTTGAAGCGCACTTCATCACCCAGCTCGCAGGCTTCTGCCAGCTCCAGCAACGGGGCGTAGGGGCCTTCCTTGTTCAGCAGCACGTCTGTCACGGTGTGGGGCAGGGTCAGGGTTTCCAGGGCCTGGTCCAGCGGTACGCCCAACATCACGTCGAGCAGCGAGAAGATGCCCACCACGAAGGCGTTGTCGGCATCCTCGGGGCTCATCACCTGTTCGGCCAGCAGTTCCATCAGGCGCCCGCGCACCACGGCCATGTTGCCGATGGTGGCCGGCGAGTTGTCGGCGCGGGTGGCTGTGAGCAGCAGGGCCGCCCAGCGGAACAGCTTCTTGAGGCCCAAGAGCATGACGGCCTGACGGAAGGAGGTGACTTCGCGGGCGTAGCCAAAGCCTGCCGAGTTGATCAGGCGCAGCAGGTTGAAGGCCAGGCCCGCGTCCTTTTTCAGCACTTCCTCGATCTCATCGGTGCTGGCCTGGTTGCGCACCAGCTTGAGCAATTGCAGGATGTGCGCCTGTGACGGCGACACCATGCGGGTCTTGACCAGCGTCGGGCGCGCGAACCAGTACCCCTGGAACAACTGCACGCCCAGGCTGGACACGCGGTCATATTGCTCGGCCGTTTCGACCTTCTCGGCAATCAGGGCGGCATCGGTGCTGCGGCGGGCGTTCTTGACCACCTCTTTCAGGTCATTGTTGGCAATCAGTGCCAGATCCAGCTTCACGAACGTGGCCAGCGGGCGCCACAGCGCATAGGCCGGTTCGAGCACAAACTGCCCGAAGGCAAGCCGAAAGCCCCGCTGACGCAACTGGGCCAGGATGGGCAGGCGGTGCTCCACGTTCTGGGGGGCCGGGTCGTCCAGGGGCGGGATTTCCAGCACCAGGCGCTCGGGGTTGACCAGATCCAGGTGACCGCCCGCCAGACTGTCATGGGTGCAGTTGACAAACAGGAACAGCTTGCCGAACAGGTCCTCTTCACCGACGTGCGAGAGGGCATTGAACACCAGGGACACGTCCGAAGCCGCCGTGTGGTCGCCGCTGGCCTGGCTGCGGTCGAACAGTTCGTAGCCCACGACATTGTGGGAGGCATCGACGATGGCTTGGCGGGCAATCATGGGCGCCTGGGTTTGTCCGTTGGCCATTGATGGAGCCCCGCCGGCAGGAGGGGCGTTGTTCGGACGTACAGCAGTCATGTGGGGAGGCCTTTCACGGCCGCTATTTTAGAGATGAACGGGGCTCAAGACGCTCTTGACGGACTCCCAAGCGGTGCTTTACCCGTTTTGCAGCCATTCCATCTCGATTTCCGTGAAACCTGCCGCACGCCGGGCCTGGTCGTTGAAGGGGGGGCGCATGCGCGGGGCCTCGTGGCGGCGCGTCAGCTCGGGGTAGAGCGCCACCGGGTCCAGGCCCTGACGCTCGCACAGCCAGCGGTACCAGTGGTTGCCGATGGCCACGTGACCGACTTCGTCGCGCAGGATGATGTCCAGCACGCTGACGGCCTCGAGCGCGTCGGGTGTGCCAATGCGCCGCAGCTTGGTCTGGATCAGCGGAGTGGCATCCAGGCCCCGAGCCTCCATGGTGCGAGGCACCAGGGCCATGCGGGCCACGATGTCGTCCGCAGTCCGCTCGCACATGGACCACAGGCCCTGGTGGGCCGGAAAGTCGCCGTAGTCCCAGGGGTGCCCGTTGTGGGGCATGCGTTGCAATTGTGCACGCAGCAGTTCGAAGTGGTAGGCCTCCTCACGGGCCACCCGCAGCCAATCGGTGTAGAAGGCCTCGGGCATGCCCGCAAAACGCCAGACCGCATCAAGGGCCAGGTTGATGGCGTTGAATTCGATGTGTGCGATCGAGTGCAGCAAAGCGGCCCGCCCTTCCACCGTGCTGGGCGACCGTTTGACCACTTCGGTGTGCTTGACCAAGGGTGGGCGGTCGGGGTGGCCGGGCAGCAGGGCGCCAGCGGGGGCTTGCAGCCGGGTGTTCACGGCCAGGGCCAACGCACCAGCCTGCTCGTGCAAGGCCACGGTGGCCGCCACTTTTTGGGCGGGATCGGTGAGGCACAAGACCTCCAATGCACGTTGACGTAGCTCCATCTCTACAATTCTAGGCTGCGCCGCCGGGCCTGCCCGGCACTTGATGGCTGACAAAGCGGCCCCAAATGAACCCACTGGAGACAATGAATGGCAGTGTATGAACTCGACGGGGTGGCCCCGGAAGTGGCCGAATCGGCCTGGATTGCAGACAGCGCACAGGTGATGGGCCGGGTCAGCCTGGGGCAGGACGCCAGCGTCTGGTTTGGCACGGTGGTGCGTGGGGACACCGAATCCATCACCATCGGTGAAGGCTCCAACATCCAGGACGCCAGTGTCTTGCACGCCGACATCGGCA
Source organism: Curvibacter sp. GW821-FHT09D12 (assembly GCF_059416245.1). NCBI lineage: Bacteria > Pseudomonadati > Pseudomonadota > Betaproteobacteria > Burkholderiales > Comamonadaceae > Curvibacter > Curvibacter sp. GW821-FHT09D12. The sequence goes on from NZ_JBWKOU010000021.1 coordinate 25,527, forward strand.
AGCCGCTGGTGGTGGGGCGCCATGTGACCGTGGGGCATCAGGTCATGTTGCACGGGTGCACCATTGGCGACGAATCGCTGATCGGCATCGGTGCGGTGGTGCTCAACGGGGCCCGCATCGGCAAGAACTGCCTGGTGGGGGCCGGCTCGCTGGTCACGGAGGGCAAGGAGTTCCCGGACGGTTCGATGATCATCGGCAGTCCGGCCAAGGCGATCCGCCAGCTCAGCCCCGAGCAGATTGAAGGGCTTCGCCAGAGTGCGAAGCATTACATCGACAACGCCCGCCGTTTCAAGGTGGGTTTGCGTCGCGTCGACTGAGCTCCCGGGCTTGTTCGAGGTGGCGATTTTCAGGATTTTTTTGCGTGTCTGAACTTCATAAATTTCTTTTTGATGGCCTGCCGGTGCGCGGCATGATCGTGCGCCTGACCGATGCCTGGACCGAGGTCCTGGCCCGGCGTGCCGCCAACTCGGCCACCGGGGCCTACCCGGTGCCGGTGCGCGAGCTGTTGGGTGAGATGGCCGCGGCCAGCGTGCTGATGCAGTCCAACATCAAGTTCAATGGGGCCTTGGTGCTGCAGGTGTTCGGCGACGGACCCGTGCGTGTGGCCGTGGCGGAAGCCCAGCCCGACCTGAGCCTTCGTGTCACGGCCACCCTGGTCGGCGAAGTGCCCGAGCAGGCGCGCCTGAGCGAGATGGTCAATGTCCACAACAAGGGGCGCTGCGCCATCACCTTGGACCCCAAGGACAAGTTCCCGGGCCAACAGCCCTACCAGGGGGTGGTGCCCCTGTTCGATGACCATGGCCACAAGCTGGAAAAGCTCAGCTCGGTGCTGGAGCACTACATGCTGCAAAGCGAACAGCTCGACACCTGCCTGGTGCTGGCGGCCGACGACAAGGTGGCTGCGGGCCTGCTGATCCAGCGGCTGCCGCTCGAAGGCGAGGGCAACTTGGCCGGCAGCCTGCGCTCTGCAGCCAATGAGGACGAGATCGGCCTGAATGAGCACTACAACCGCATCGCCCTGCTGGCCGGCAGCCTCAAGCGCGAGGAACTGCTGACGCTGGATGTGGACACCATCCTGCGTCGTCTGTTCTGGGAAGAAAAAGTGGTTCGCTTTGAACCCCTGAAGGGGGACACCGCACCGCGCTTTGCCTGCAGCTGCAGCCGCGAGCGCGTGGGCCAGATGATCCGTGGCCTGGGCACGGAAGAGGTCGAAAGCATCCTGGCGGAGCAAGGGCAGATCGAGGTGGGCTGCGAGTTCTGCGGCCAGCAATACCATTTCGATGCGGTGGACGCGGCCACGCTGTTCACCCGCACCGAGCATCACCTGGCGCCTGGCACCAAGACCGTGCAATGAAAAGAAAGCACCAGATGGGTGCCTCAGGCTGCCAAAACGCCCCTTGATGGGGCGTTTTTGTTTCAGGACCCGCGTGCCTGCAAGCCCGAGAAGAGCTTGTGCTCACAGGCACCGTCGCTGCAATGCTCGCAGCGCCAGGGGCGGTTCAGCACCTTTTCGTCGCGCAGGCTGGCGATGCGTTCGAGCAGGCGGTTGCGCTGGGGCAGGCTGGGCAATCGGGTCAGTGTCAGCAGCGCGTTCTGCAGGCGGCGCTCCCCCGTGCCATACACCACCTGGTAGGGCAGGCTGTGGCTGCTCAGAGCCAGGCGCAGCCGGGCATCCACCGGTTCACGCACCTGAGGGCCGTCCCGCTGCAGGCCATCGGCCACCCAGGGCAGGTCCAGGCCGGTCAGCAGAGTGAGTGCATAGCCCTGCTGATGGCGCGCCGCGTCGGCGTACAGGCGGATGTCCTGGAACAACAGGTCGCTGTACACCGCGGTCATCAGGGGGGTGGTGTCGGCCAGCACCAGCGCAGTGTGGCGGGCGGCCTCCACGATGCGCCGGGCTTGTTCTCGGGCAATGGCGGCTTGTTCGTCGGGACGGGGGGGGCGGGCCTCGTGCTCACACCATTCGCGCAGGTATTCCGGCACCACGGTGCAGGCGATGCCACAGTCGTTCAGGGCCTGGCCCAGGGCCAGGCTCAGGGCCGTCTTGCCGGTGCTTTCTGCTCCCAGCAGGGCCACGCGCAGCCCGGTTTCAGCCATGGACTTGAGCCACGGTCTGGTGATGCTGCCCTTGCTGTTGCCGCCAGGCCCGCCAGCCCACCACGCTCAGGGCGCTGAACAAGGCGTACAGCACGGTGGTCAGCCACAGGCCCTTGTAGGCAAACAGGCCGATGCAGACCAGGTTGACGATCAGCCACACCAACCAGTTTTCGGTCAGCTTGAGCCCCAGCAGCACTTGCCCCACCAGGCTGGCGGCGGTCGGGAAGGCATCCCACCAAGGCACGTCGGAGTCGGTGTAGCGCTGCAGGAACCACCCGGTCAGCGGCCACAGGGCCACACAGGCCACCACCACGCCCAGGCGTCCGCGCGTGCCCATGGAGCTGATGCGCAGCGCCTGGCGCGGTGTGCCGTCTGGGGTTTGGCGGCCTTGCAGCCATTGCGACCAGCCCCACAGCGCCAGCGCCACAAAAAAAGCCTGCAGCAAGGCATCGCCATACAGGCGGTTGCGCCAGAACAGCAGCAGGTAGAGGGCCGAGCTCAGTATCGCCAGCGGCCAGCCCCAATGAATTTCACGGATGTTGCAGGCCACCATGGCCAGGGCGAGGGCAAATGCCACGACCTCAAGCCAGCTGGTGGGGGCGCCCCAGAGTTCAAACGCGGTGGTGAACAGGGCATCCATGAAGAGGAGGCGCCGCAGCCATCAGGCCGGGCGCTTATTTGGTGATCTGGACGAAGATCTCGTTGGGCCTGACCATGCCCAGCTCGATGCGGGCACGTTCTTCGACCATGGCCAGCCCTTCCTTGAGGTCGTTGACCTCGGAGGCGAGCTGGTCGTTGATGCGCTGCGCCGCCGCGTTGCGGGCCTGCTGCTCGTCGATTTTCTGCTGCAGGCTGGCGACGTTGGGAATGCTGCCGCGACCCAGCCAGAGCTGGGCATGCAGCAGGCCCAGCATGGCCAGCAGGATCAGCGGAAGCAGTCGAAGGCCCATGGCGGTCTCAGCCCATCAGCGCCGTGGCGGCTCAGCGCAGGTTGTAGAACGCAGCACGGCCCGGGTAGACGGCCACGTCGCCCAGGTCTTCTTCGATGCGAAGCAGCTGGTTGTACTTGGCCATGCGGTCGCTGCGGCTCATCGAACCGGTCTTGATCTGGCCGGCGTTGGTGCCCACGGCGATGTCAGCAATGGTGGAGTCTTCGGTTTCGCCCGAGCGGTGCGAAATCACGGCGGTGTAGCCGGCGACCTTGGCCATTTCGATGGCCTGGAAGGTTTCGGTCAGGGTGCCGATCTGGTTGATCTTGATCAGGATCGAGTTGGCGATGCCCTTGTCGATGCCTTCTTTCAGGATCTTGGTGTTGGTCACGAACAGGTCGTCACCCACGATCTGAACCTTCTGGCCCAGGCGTTCAGTCAGGTGCTTCCAACCGTCCCAGTCGCCTTCGGCCATGCCGTCTTCGATGCTGATGATGGGGTACTTGTCGCACCAGGTGGCCAGGATGTTGGTCCATTCTTCGGCCGACAGCACCAAACCTTCGCCTTCGAGGTGGTACTTGCCATCCTTGTAGAACTCGCTGGCAGCGCAGTCCAGGCCCAGGGCGATCTGCTCGCCGGCCACGAATCCGGCCTTGTCGATGGCTTCCAGGATCAGCTGGATGGCGGCCTCATGGCTGGCCACGCTGGGGGCAAAGCCGCCTTCGTCGCCCACGGCGGTGCTCATGCCCTTGTCGTGGATGATCTTCTTGAGGGCGTGGAACACTTCGGCGCCGTAACGCACGGCTTCACGGAAGGTGGGGGCGCCCACCGGGATGATCATCAGCTCTTGCAGGTCGAGGTTGTTGTTGGCGTGCGCGCCACCGTTGATGACGTTCATCATCGGCACCGGCAGTTGCATGCCACCCATGCCGCCAAAGTAGCGGTACAGGGGCAGGCCCGATTCTTCGGCCGCAGCGCGGGCCACGGCCATGGACACGGCCAGCATGGCATTGGCGCCCAGGCGGCTCTTGTTGTCGGTGCCGTCCAGATCGATCAGGGTCTTGTCCAGGAAAGCCTGCTCGGAGGCGTCCAGGCCCAGCACGGCCTCGGAGATCTCGGTGTTGATGTGTTCGACGGCCTTGAGCACGCCCTTGCCCAGGTAGCGCGACTTGTCGCCGTCACGCAGTTCGATGGCTTCACGGCTGCCGGTGGAGGCGCCCGAGGGCACGGCGGCGCGGCCCATGACGCCCGATTCGAGCAGAACGTCGCATTCGACGGTGGGATTGCCGCGGCTGTCCAGGACTTCACGGCCGACGATGTCTACGATTGCACTCATGTTGTCTTCTTTCAAAACAAAACAAAAACGGTCTGCAGTCGGGGTGCTCAGACCCCTTCAACCACGATCATGCGCATGATGGCCGCGCCCTCACGGGCCGCACGGGCTTGCCCGTATTCGGGCGAATCATAAAAGACCCGGGCGGCGGCCACACTTGCAAACTTCAGGATGACCAGGCGTTCTGGTGCCCAGTCACCCTCCAACACCTCGACCTGGCCCCCACGCACGCACACCTCGGCCTGGTGGGCCTGGATGGCGGCGGTGGACCATTGGCGGTACTCGTCGTACTGCGCAGGGTTGGTGACCGTGACGTTCGCAATGATGTACGCACTCACTGGAAATCGCTCTCCAGGAAGGGTGTCTTTTTGGTGACCAAATCCAACGCGAGCAAGGTCTCCAGCAAGGCCTTCATGCGCTTGAGCGGCACGGCATTCGGGCCGTCGCTCAGGGCTTCGCTGGGGTTGGGATGGGTTTCCATGAACAGGCCGGCCACACCCACCGCCACGGCGGCACGGGCCAGCACTGGCACCATTTCACGCTGGCCGCCTGAGCTGGTGCCCTGGCCACCGGGCAGCTGAACGCTGTGGGTGGCATCGAACACCACCGGGGCGCCGGTTTCACGCATGATGGCCAGGCTGCGCATGTCGCTGACGAGGTTGTTGTAGCCGAAGCTGGCGCCGCGTTCGCAGGCCATGAAGCTGTCCTCGGGCAGGCCGGCGTCGCGGGCGGCGGCACGGGCCTTGTCGATGACGTTCTTCATGTCGTGGGGCGCGAGGAACTGCCCCTTCTTGATGTTCACCGGCTTGCCGGACTGGGCCACGGCGCGAATGAAATCGGTTTGCCGGCACAGGAAGGCCGGTGTCTGCAGCACATCGACCACGGCGGCCACGGCCGGGATCTCGGCCTCGCTGTGCACATCGGTGAGGATGGGCACGTTCAGCTCTTTCTTGACCTTGGCCAGGATCTCCAGGCCGCGCTCCATGCCCGGCCCCCGGAAAGTGGTGCCCGAGGAACGGTTGGCCTTGTCGTAGCTGCTCTTGAAGATGAACGGGATGCCGAGTGCCGAGGTGATTTCCTTCAGCGTGCCGGCGGTGTCCATCTGCAATTGCTCGGACTCGACCACACAGGGCCCGGCGATCAGGAAGAAGCGTTGGTCAAGGCCGATGTCGAAGCCGCAGAGTTTCATGGTGTTTCCCAGGCCTTTCAGGCCGCAGTCTTGTGGTCCAGTGCCGCCTTGATGAAGGCGTTGAACAGCGGGTGGCCGTCCCAGGGGGTGGATTTGAACTCAGGGTGGAACTGCACGCCCATGAACCACGGGTGCACGCTTTGCGGCAGCTCGACGATTTCGGTCAGGTGCTCACGCTGCGTCAGGGCCGAGATCACCAGGCCCGCTTCGCGCAGCTGGTCCAGGTAGTTCACGTTGGCTTCGTAGCGGTGGCGATGGCGTTCGGTCACCACGTCGCCGTAGATCTTGTGGGCCAGGGTGCCGGGGGTCACGTCGGAGCTCTGGGCGCCCAGGCGCATGGTGCCGCCCAGGTCGGAGTTCTCGTCGCGCTTCTTGATGGTGCCGTCGGCGTCTTTCCACTCGGTGATCAGGGCGATCACGGGGTGGGGCGAGTCGGGTTCGAATTCGGTGCTGTTGGCATCGGTCAGGCCGGCCACGTGGCGTGCGTATTCAATGGTGGCCACCTGCATGCCCAGGCAGATGCCCAGGTAAGGCAGCTTGTGCTCGCGAGCGTACTGGGCCGCACAGATCTTGCCTTCGACGCCGCGCTTGCCAAAGCCGCCCGGCACCAGGATGGCGTCGTATTGGCCCAGGCGCTTCACGTCCTGCGGGGTGATGGTTTCAGAGTCGACGTAGTCGATCTTGACCGCGACATGGTTCTTCATGCCGGCATGGCGCAGCGCTTCGTTGAGCGATTTGTAGCTGTCGGACAGGTCGACGTACTTGCCCACCATGGCGATCTTGACCTCGCCCTTGGGGTTCTCGGTCTCGAACACCAGATCGTCCCAGCGCTTGAGCTTGGTCGGCGGCGTGTTCAGGCGCAGCTTGTCGCAGATCAGGCCGTCCAGGCCCTGCTCGTGCAGCATGCGGGGCACTTTGTAGATGGTGTTCACGTCCCACATGGAGATCACGCCCCATTCGGGCACGTTGGTGAACAGCGAGATCTTGGCGCGTTCGTCTTCCGGGATGCGGCGGTCGGCACGGCACAGCAGCGCATCGGCCTGGATGCCGATTTCGCGCAGTTTCTGCACGGTGTGCTGGGTGGGCTTGGTCTTGAGTTCGCCGGCCGCAGCGATCCAGGGCACGTAGGTCAGGTGCACGAAGGCCGCGTTGTTCGGGCCCATGCGCAGGCTCATCTGGCGTGCGGCTTCCAGGAAGGGCAGCGATTCGATGTCGCCGACGGTGCCGCCGATCTCGACGATGGCCACGTCCACCTCATCCGGGGTGCCGATGCCGGCGCCGCGCTTGACGTATTCCTGGATCTCGTTGGTGATGTGCGGGATCACCTGAACGGTCTTGCCCAGGTAGTCACCGCGGCGTTCTTTTTCCAGCACCGACTGGTAGATCCGGCCGGTGGTGAAATTGTTGGTCTTGTTCATGCGCGTTTCGATGAAACGCTCGTAGTGGCCCAGGTCGAGGTCGGTCTCTGCGCCGTCATCGGTCACGAACACCTCGCCGTGCTGGAACGGCGACATCGTGCCCGGATCGACGTTGATGTACGGATCGAGCTTGATGAGAGTGACTTTGAGGCCTCGCGATTCGAGGATCGCGGCGAGGGAGGCTGAGGCGATTCCCTTGCCCAGGGAAGACACCACACCGCCGGTGACGAAGACAAATTTGGTCATGTCGGGGGGTCGGGAGCAGTTGTCCCGGGAGGTGGTAAACGGAGATTATAAAGGTGCCGCCGGTGCGACACCTTCATGCAGCAGGGGTGACTTGGATGGGGCCTGCAGCGCAAACCCGCCAGCCAGAGATTGTCGCAGGTGCTGCACCAGTGCGCTGACCGCTCGTGGCACATGGGCCGAATAGGGGCGTATCGCATACAGCTGCCGGGCAAATGGGCCGGCATTGGCCCAGTGGGCCAGCACCTGAACCAGTTGCCCGTCGCGCAGGCCGGCCTGGGCACTGAAGTCGGGCAGCAGGGCGATGCCGATGCCAGCCAGGGCGGCATCGCGCAGGGCCTCGCTGTTGTTGGCGGCCAGGGGGCCGGCCACCGGGACCGTGACCCGCTCCCCTGGCTGGCCGGGCGGGGCTTCGGTGGCCGGGGACTCGAAGGTCCAGGTGGGGGTGCCGCCACGGCGCGGGTAATGCAGGCAATCGTGCTGGCGCAGGTCTTCGGGGTGGCCCGGCGTTCCGCGCCGGGCCAGGTAGGCGGGGCTGGCCACCAGCACCGAGCGGGTCGGGCACAGGTTCCAGGCCACATGGGTTTCCGGCACCTGGTCGCTGTGGCGGATGGCCAGGTCCAGCCCCTCCATGGCCAGTGAGGCCATGCGGTCCGACATGTCCAGCTCCAGCCGCACTTCAGGGTACTGCTGCAAGAAGGTCGCCAGGCGGGGCACCAGTTGCTGGCGCGCCAGCGCCACCGGTGCGGTCAGGCGCAGCAGGCCGCGCGGGGTGCCGGCCAGGTCGCGCACGCTGGCAAAGCTGTGGGCAATGGCATCGAAGGGTGCACGGGTATCGTCGACCAGGCGCTGGCCGGCCTCGGTCAGGCGCACGCTGCGGGTGGTGCGCTGCACCAGGGGCACGCCGGCCAGCTTTTCAAGCTCCGAGATGCGCTGGCTCATGGCGGCCTTGCTCACCCCCAGTCGGGTGGCGGCGGCGGTGTAGCTGCCTTGCTGGGCCAGCACCCCCAGCCAATGCAGGTGGCCCCAGAGGGTGTGGATTATTTGGTCGTCCATGTTCATATTGTTCATCAATTTGAATAATGAGTTCAGCGGCGAGTGCTAGGCAGGGGCGGGGGCGCTGCCTAGACTGCAGTCCTGCATTCATTCTTTCAACAGCGAGGCACCATGAGCCAGACCCTTTCTTCCGCCGACGTCGGTCATTACATCGGTGGCACCGCCACGGCAGGCGTCAGCACCCGCCGCCAGCCGGTCTACAACCCCGCCACCGGTGAAGTGGCTCGCCAGGTGCTGCTGGGCAGTGCGGCCGACGTGAATGCCGCCGTGGCTGCCGCCCAGGCCGCCTTCCCGGCCTGGTCCGACATGCCGCCGATCCGCCGTGGTCGCGTGATGTTCAAGTTCCTTGAGTTGGTCAACCAGCACAAGGACACCCTGGCCCGCATGATCACGCTGGAGCACGGCAAGGTGTTCACCGACGCCCAGGGCGAGGTCAGCCGTGGCATCGACATCATCGAGTTCGCCTGTGGCATTCCTCAGTTGCTGAAGGGTGACTACACCGAGCAGGTGTCCACCGGCATCGACAACTGGACGATGCGCCAGCCTCTGGGCGTGGTGGCCGGCATCACCCCCTTCAACTTCCCGGTGATGGTGCCGATGTGGATGTTCCCGGTGGCCATCGCCGCCGGCAACACCTTCGTGCTCAAGCCCAGCCCGACCGACCCCAGCGCCAGCCTGTTCATGGCCGATCTGCTCAAGCAGGCCGGCCTGCCAGACGGGGTTTTCAACGTGGTGCAGGGCGACAAGGAAGCCGTGGATGCGCTGCTGGAGCACCCTGATGTCAAGGCGGTCTCCTTTGTCGGCTCCACCCCGATTGCCAACTACATCTACGAAACCGGTGCCCACCACGGCAAGCGCGTGCAGGCCCTGGGCGGCGCCAAGAACCACATGGTGGTGATGCCTGACGCCGACATCGACCAGGTGGTCGACGCCCTGATCGGCGCCGGCTATGGCTCGGCGGGCGAGCGCTGCATGGCGATCTCGGTGGCCGTGCTGGTGGGTGACGTGGCCGACAAGGTCATCCCCAAGCTGCTGGAGCGTGCCAAGAGCCTCAAGGTGCTCGACGGCATGAATCTGGACGCCGAAATGGGCCCCATCGTCACGGGCGCGGCCCATGCCCGCATCAGCGGCTACATCGATGCCGGCGTGAAGGAGGGGGCCCAGTTGCTGCTGGACGGCCGCAACTTCGACGGCAAGAGCGCTGGCCCCGGCTGCGACAAGGGCTTCTGGCTGGGCGGCACCCTGTTTGACCATGTCACCCCCGAGATGAAGATCTACAAGGAAGAAATCTTCGGCCCGGTGCTGTCGTGTGTGCGGACCAAGGACTTTGCCGAAGCCGTGAAGCTGATCAACGACCACGAGTTTGGCAACGGTGTGAGCTGCTTCACCCGCGACGGCAACGTGGCGCGCGAGTTCAGCCGCCGCATCCAGGTGGGCATGGTCGGCATCAACGTGCCGATCCCGGTGCCCATGGCCTGGCATGGTTTTGGCGGCTGGAAGAAGAGCCTGTTCGGCGACATGCACGCCTATGGCGAAGAGGGCGTGCGCTTCTACACCAAGCAAAAGAGCGTGATGCAGCGCTGGCCCGAAAGCATCGGCAAGGGCGCCGAGTTCGTGATGCCCACGGCCAAGTAAGCGGCAGACACCCGCTCTGACGGCCCAGGCCACCTTCGGGTGGCCTTTTTTTCGTGACCACCTTCGGGTAGCCTTTTTTCATGGCCACCCGCGTGACCCGAAGGGCGTTGCGGGTCTGCTACATTGCCGCATTCTTTGCCAACCGGGCCCGCTCAGCCGGGCCCTTGTCACCATGGACCTCCAGGGAAAACACATTGTGCTCGGCCTCACCGGCGGGGTGGCCTGTTTCAAATCGGCCGAACTGTGCCGCGAACTGATCCGCCAGGGCGCCACGGTGCAGGTGGTGATGACCGAGGCCGCCTGCCAGTTCATCACCCCCGTCACGATGCAGGCCCTGTCGGGCCGGCCGGTCTACACCTCGCAGTGGGATGGCCGCGAGGCCAACAACATGCCCCACATCAACCTCAGCCGCGAGGCGGATGCCATCGTGCTGGCCCCGTGCAGTGCCGACTTCATGGCGCGCCTGGTGCAGGGACGTGCCGACGAGTTGCTGAGCCTGCTGTGCCTGGCCCGCCCCATCGAGCGCGTGCCGCTGCTGGTGGCCCCCGCCATGAACCGCGAGATGTGGGCTCACCCGGCCACCCAGCGCAATCTCGCCCAGCTGCAGGCGGATGGCGCCGTTCTGCTGGGGGTGGCGCGGGGCGACCAGGCCTGCGGCGAAACCGGCGACGGTCGCATGCTTGAAGCGTTGGAGATCACCGAAGAGGTGATTGCCTTCTTCCAGTCCAAGACGCTGCGCGGCCAGCGGGTGCTGGTCACCGCGGGCCCCACGTTTGAGTCCATCGACCCGGTGCGCGGCATCACCAACCATTCCTCGGGCAAGATGGGCTTTGCCATTGCGCGTGCTGCCCGCGAGGCCGGGGCCGAAGTGACGCTGATTGCCGGCCCGGTTCACCTGCCCACCCCGCGCGGGGTGCGCCGCCTCAACGTGGTGTCGGCATGCGACATGCTGGCCGCCACCGTGCCGGCCAGCGAGCAGGCTGATGTGTTCATTGCCACGGCCGCCGTGGCCGATTGGCGGCCGGCCAGCGCCAGCGACCAGAAGATCAAGAAAGACGGTTCGGGCCAGACGCCCCAACTGAGCTTTGTCGAAAACCCCGACATCCTGCACACCGTCGCCCAGGGCGATCGTGCCCGCAGCGGGGCACTTTACTGTGTCGGTTTTGCGGCCGAGAGTCACGACCTGGTGGCCCATGCCCAGGCCAAGCGTGCGCGCAAGGGCGTGCCGCTGCTGGTGGGCAACATCGGGCCCACGGCTTTCGGGCAAGACGACAATCAGCTGTTGCTGGTGGATGCGCAAGGCGTCCAGGAGCTGCCCCGGGCTTCCAAGCTGGCGCTGGCGCGCCAGTTGGTGGCCGAGATTTCCCGCCGCAAGGCCTGCTGATGCCTGTTGAGGCCTGTTGAATTTACCCAATGAACATCGACGTCAAGATCATCGATCCGCGCATGGCGGACCAACTTCCTGCTTACGCCACCCCGGGCAGTGCCGGCCTGGACCTGCGTGCCTGCCTGGCCGAGCCGCTCACCCTGGCACCCAACGCCTGGCAACTGGTGCCCACGGGCATCGCCATCTGGCTCAAAGACCCCGGTTATGCCGCCATGATCCTGCCGCGTTCGGGCCTGGGGCACAAGCACGGCATCGTGCTGGGCAACCTGGTGGGCTTGATCGACAGCGACTACCAGGGCCAGTTGATGGTCAGCGCCTGGAACCGCAGCGACGTGGCCTTCACCATCGAGCCCATGGAGCGCATCGCGCAACTGGTGATCGTGCCGGTGCTGCAGGCCAGCTTCAACGTGGTGACCGAGTTCCCGCCCACCCAGCGCGGCGAGGGCGGCTACGGTTCGACCGGCAAGGGCTGATCCGGCCTGCCTGGCAGGCATGACAAAGCCCGTGGCCCTGGCAGGCACACGGGCTTTGTTTTTGATCGCTCAGGTCAGTGCAACTGCTGATTGCCGGGGGCCAGGGGCTGTACCCGGAAGAAGCCGGTGCCCGCCGTGCCGCTGCCGATCTCCTCTTCGGTGGCTTCGCGCACGGCGTGCACCTTCAGGTGCAGGCGGATCGCGATGCCGGCCAAGGGGTGGTTGCCATCCAGCACCACATGTTCGGGGTAGATCTCGGTCACGGTGTAGAGCGCATCACGGGGGGCGTCCGGGTTGCAGCCTGTGGGCAGGGCCGTGCCGTCGAAGGTCATGCCTTCTTCCAGCTCTTTCGGGAACAGGGTGCGAGGCTCCAGGAAGATCAGGTTCTCGTTGTACTCGCCAAAGCCTTCTTCGGGTTCGATCTGCAGCTTGACGCTGGCGCCGGGCTCATGGCCTTGCAGCACCTCTTCAATCTTCTTCAGCAGGTCGTCGCCACCCACCAGAAAGTCAACCGGCTCGTCGAGCACGTCGAGTTCTTCATTCAGGGTGTCAGTGAGGGTCCAGGTCAGTGCGACCACGCATTGTTCAGTGATTTCCATGGCGTCTGCCTTGATAGATGCAGTGATTGGGGGGCGGGCGGGCTCGTTGCGGGCGGCCCGGGGCCGGGGGCGCCGGGGCCCTGCAGGTGCTGCAGGGCAGGGGGCGTGACCGGCGTCGAGGGCCCGAGTGTATGCGACGGGCCCGCCTGCGGCAGGCACAGCAGGCCCGGCGCCGGGTTTTCTCGCACCTGCCATGAGTCGGGGCTACCATGGTGGGTGCTGGGTGCAACGTGCTTTTCATGCCTTAGCCGTGGCCTTTTATCGCTAGGTTGTCCACCTATCCACCGATTTGTGCATGTTCAAGGTTTTTTCTTTTCTGTCTGGGCTAGGTGTCTTGCTGGCCCAGCGCGGCCGGTGGGCGTTGGCCATGCTGTGTCTGATCACCGCCCCCTGGCAAACCCAGGCGGCACCCCTGTTGCTGCAGAACTTGGCAGACGGGCAATCCCTGACGGGGCAGGTGCAGGTGCTGATCGATCCGACCGGCCAGGCTGATCTGCCGGCGGTGCAGGCTTCTCAGGATTTCGCTCAACCCGCTCAGGTGCTGCGCACTCCCGGCGATCATCAGGTGCTCTGGCTGCGCTTGCAGGTGCAGCAGAAAGAGGCTCAGGGTGACTGGCTGCTGCTGTTTCCCAGCACGGCCATGCATGCCTTGACCTTCCATGGGCCTTTCAATCAGGCCGGCGAGGCCCTGGCTGAACCGGTCTACACGGGCCTGAGTCTGCCCTACGGCACCCGGCCGCTGGCCAGCGAACGCTATGCGCAGCGCCTCAGGCTGCCGGCACCCGGGGTCTACACCGTCTACCTTCGGGTGCAGACCAACACCGCCAAGACCTTGAATCTGCGGATCTGGGACACGGCCAGCTACCTGGCAACCCGACCGCAGAAGCTGCTGTTCGATGGCCTTTGCTATGGCGTTTTGCTGGCGCTGGTGCTCTACAACCTGGCCCTGGTTCGAGGCTGGCGTGACCGCAGCACGGTTTACTACGTGCTGACCGGTGTGGCCGCCTTTCTGACCCTGGCCACCTACAACGGCCACACGGCCCACTATTTCTGGCCCGATTCACCTTGGTGGATCGAGCGCAGCTATGTGTTGGCGCCGGCCCTTTGGGTGGGTTTCAGTGCTTTGTTCGGGGCCGCTTTCCTGGAGGAGGGCGCGCCGGCCCGCCGGACGGGGTGGGTGGCACTCAAATCAGGGCTGGTGGCATGTGCCGTGGCCATCCTGGCCAGTGGCGTGGCGGGCTGGATGGAGACCGCGCAGAACCTCCTTGAGGCCTCGGCTGTGGTGGGGGTGGTCCTGCTCACGGGCCTGGCCTTTGTGCGATGGCGGCGTGGCTTTCAGCCAGCCTTCTGGTACCTGGCCGGCCGTCTGACGCTGTTTGCCTCAGTGCTGCTGACGGTGGCCATCAGCCGGGGCTGGTTCAATTTGCCATTCTGGTTGGCCAATGGCATGCAAATGGGGGTCTGCGCCGAGACGGTGGTGTTTGCCCTTGCCCTGAGTGCCCGGGTGCGTGAGCTGCAACTGCAGCGGGCCGAGTTGCGCATCCACGCCGAACAGATGGCCCTGGTGGCCGCCACCGACCCCCTGACTGGCCTGGCCAACCGCCACGGTCTGGAGCAGGCCGCCGCTGGCCTGCTGGATCGGCCGGGGCAGCAGGCGGTGCTGATGATCGATCTGGATCGTTTCAAGCCCATCAACGACACCCTGGGTCATGAGGTCGGCGACCAGGTGTTGGTCGAGGTGGCCGCGCGCCTGCGCACCGCTGTGCGTGAGTCGGATGTGGTGGCCCGGCTTGGCGGCGACGAGTTTGTTCTGCTGCTGGCCCAGGTGTTGGACCTGGCTCAACTGGAGGCCTTGGCGCGGCGTCTGGTGCAGGCCGTCTCGCGGCCCATGGTGCTGGGCGAGGCCCATGTGCAAGTGGGGGCCAGTGTGGGGGTGGCCCTGCCGCCTGGTGACGGGCGGGCTCTGAAGGAGCTGATGCTGGCGGCCGACCGGGCCATGTACCAGGCCAAGCGCCTGGGCAGCGGCTACGCCTTTGCTGTCCACTGACGCGGCAATCGCCCTTCCTTGCGGCGCGTCACGGACCGCGATGTCGGTTCCGTAGGAAAATCGCGCCACTTGGAGCAACCATCCGGCCCGACCGGAGCCTTTTTTCTCATGGACATCACCCAACCTCTCACGCTGCTGGGCGGCCTCAGCCCGCAGCAATTCATGAAGCGCCACTGGCAACGCAAGCCCTTGCTGGTGCGCCAGGCGGTGCCGGGCTTCCAGCCTTTGCTGGACCGCGCCGAGCTGTTCGAGCTGGCGTCGCGCGAGGAAGTGGAGTCGCGCCTGGTGCGCCAGACCCACCCGGGCTGGGACGTGCGCTCTGGCCCCTTTGCCCGGCGCAGCCTGCCGGCACTGAATCAGCCCGACTGGACCCTGCTGGTGCAGGGCGTCGACCTGCACGATGAAGCGGTGCACCACCTGATGCAGGGGTTTCGCTTTGTGCCCGACGCCCGGCTGGACGATCTGATGATCAGCTACGCCAGCAACGGCGGCGGCGTGGGGCCCCACTTCGACAGCTACGATGTGTTTCTGCTGCAGGCCCACGGCAAGCGCCGCTGGCGCATCGGGCGCCAGACCGACCTGAGTCTGCGTGAGGACACGCCGCTCAAGGTGCTGGCGAATTTCGAGCCCGAGGAAGAGTACGTACTGGAGCCCGGCGACATGCTCTACCTGCCTCCGCGCTATGCCCATGACGGCATTGCCGAAGGCGAGTGCATGACCTACTCGATCGGCTTTCGCTCGCCCAAGCGGGGTGAACTGGCTCGCGAGGTCTTGCAACGGCTGGCCGAGGACGCGGACGACCTGGCCGGCGAGGGCCTGTACCGTGACGCCCATCAGCCAGCGGTGGCCGACCCGGCGGCCATCCCGGGCGGCCTGCATGAATTCGCGGCCGATGCGCTGCAGAGCGTGCTCAACGACCCTGACGCCCTGGCCCGGGTGATTGGTGAAGCGCTCACCGACCCCAAGCCTCAGGTCTGGTTCGAGGCCAGCAGCACCGAGGTCGATGTGTCGGCCGGGGTCCGACTGGATCGCCGTACCCGCATGATGCACGACGAGCGCCACATTTTCATCAACGGCGAGGGCTTTCGCGCCGCCGGGCGCGACGCCACGTTGATGCGCCAACTGGCCAGCCTGCGCGTGCTGGGTGGACGCGATGTGGGTCGCTTGAGTGCTGGCGCCCGGGATCTGTTGATCGAATGGTGTGAGGCCGGCTGGCTGCACCCGCTGCCCACCGAGCTCTGAACCCCATGACGGGCGATCAGGCCTCCGGTTCCACCACGTGGCCCTTCGAAGGGCGTTTCGAGGGGCGCGAGGCCTTTGCTGAGCGCATTCGCCAGGCCCTGGCTGCCGCAGCCCGCGAGGGCTGGCGCGAACTGTTTCTGTGCGACGAAAGCTTTGAGGACTGGCCGCTGGGGGAGCGCAGCGTGATCGAGTCGCTGTCGGCCTGGTCGCGCAGTGGCCGTCGGATGCTGCTGCTGGCCGCCTCTTATGAAGAGCTCAAGCGGCGTCATCACCGCTTTGTGCACTGGCGCCAGACCTGGGACCACCTGATTGAGGCGCGTGTCTGCCGAGGTCGATCAGTCACCGAATGGCCCAGTGCCTTCTGGACATCCGCCTGGGCCCTGCATCGCCTGGATCTGCAACGCAGCACGGGGGTCTGCAGCCAGGCGCCTGAGCGTCGGGTGGCGCTGCGCGAGATGCTTGACGAATGCTGGCGCCGAGGATCACCGGCGTTTCCGGCCTCTACCCTGGGATTGTGAAGCTGGAAGTGATTCGAATCTGAGGATGGGTGACGCCGGCACTCATGGGTGCTCAGGAATGGTTCCTGAACTTTACGTAACGGATACATCCGGCCACTGAATTGCCCTTGTCAGTATTTGTTGGGATTGACGTTTCCCTTCTATAATTTGCAGTTGAGTGAAAAAGCGCGGCTAAAGCAGCGCACGCTCAGTCAGAGCCGTTCGTAGGGATGGTCTGACGCAACGGAATTCTCTCTGTCCAACAAGGAAACTTGAAATGAAGAAATCGCTCGTTTTGGCGACCCTGATCGCTGCTGCCGCCCTCGCCGCTTGTGGCAAGAAGGAAGAACCGGCTGCTGCTCCGGCACCGGCTCCCGCTGCTGCTCCCGCTCCGGCTGAAGCACCTGCTGCTGCTCCGGCCGCTCCGGCTGCTGACGCTCCGGCTGCTGCTGCCCCGGCCGCTCCGGCTGCCGACGCCGCTGCTGACGCTGCCAAGAAGGCCGCTGAAGACGCTGCTGCCAAGAAGTAAGCTCTCCTTGCTTCTCAAAAAGCCACCTTCGGGTGGCTTTTTTTCGTCTGGTTTCGGTGAGGGCTGCCTTGTGGCGTCCCGTTGAGCCTCAAAGGCTGTACCAATCCGATCCCAGGGTCGGGCTGGCGATGCCAATGGCGTCTTCGGGCCAGTCCAGGGCTTGGGCCAGCGTGTGCCGCACCAGGGCGGCCTGGTTGTTCTGCTCGCTCAGGTGGGCGGCCACCACGTGGCGCAGTGCCGGGTGCTTGAGTTGAGCCAGGGCCTGCGCGCTGGCCTGGTTTTCCAGGTGGCCCCAGGGGCCACTGATGCGCCGCTTGAGAAAGGCCGGGTAGCGCGATCGGCTCAGCATGTCGGCATCGTGGTTGGCCTCCAGGTACAGGGCCTGGCATTGGGCCAGCTGGGCCAGCACGTGGGGTGTGATGTGGCCCAGGTCGGTCAGCAAGCCGAGCCGCGACTGTCCGTCTTCGCAACGCAGCTGCAGGGGCTCGCGGGCATCATGGGGCACGGTGAAGGGGTGCAGGCTCATGCTGCCGAAATCGATCACCTGCTGATCGCGCGCCAGCCGCAGGCAATCCCCGAGATCAGGCTGGCCCAGGGCCAGCCAGGTGCCCTCGCTCATCCAGACCGGCAAATGGTGGCGCGCTGACAGGCCGAGGGCGCAACCGATGTGGTCCGAATGCTCGTGGGTGATGAAAATGCCATGCAGTTCGCTGCTGCTCAGGCCTGCCTGAGTCAGCCGGGTTTCCAACTGCCTGATGCCCAGCCCGCAGTCCACCAACAGCCTGCGACAGTGGCTGCCTTCGCCAGCTTCGACCACCGTGGCGTTGCCTGTGCTGCCGCTGGCCAGATTCTTGAATCGCATCGAAAAAACAGGAGGTTCGGAGTCGGTGAGTGGGCGCGGACCACGGGTGCAGACAAAAGAAAGGGCAGGTCATCGGACCTGCCCTGCTGTCGTCCCGACCTGAGGGCCGGCGGGTCTTATTTCAGGTCGTCGACCAGCACCTTGACGATGCGCTGTGCCGTGCCGGAGGTTTCCGGTGCGCCGTTGGCATCCAGCACCGAGACGGTGGTGGCATTGCCTTCGCTGCGCACGGCGATCTGGTACTTCACCGGGGCGGTGTTGGCATCCGAACTGCTGAACAGCTTGCTGATGAAGCCGGGTTCCTTCTTGTCGGGGTTGGGGGCGACATAGCGCACAAAGTACAGGCCCTTGGCGCGGTCGCGGTCTTCCACCGTGAAACCGGTGCGGTCCAGGGTCAACCCGACGCGGCGCCAGGCGCGCTCGAAGCCTTCGTCCATCTGCACCACCGGCAGGTTGTTGACCTGGGCGGCACGAGCCATGGGGGCTGGCGCTGCGGCCGCGGTCTGGGCGCGGGCTTGTTCAGCCGTGCCGCCACCCAGTTTGACCATGAGTCGGCGCAGGAATTCGGCTTCCAGCTCAGGGTCGGCGGGCCGGGGTTGCCAGGCGGTCTGGGCGGTGTCTTTGTTGTTGGTGGTGTAGGTTTCCACCATGCCGCGATGGCTGATGTAGATCTCGGTGCTGCCGTCGGCGGCCCGCTCCAGGCGGGTGCGGAAGCGGTCACGCTCGCCGGTGTCGTACAGCGAATCGATTACTTTGCCGAGGGTGTTGCGGATCCAGTCCTGGGGCAGCTTGGCGCGGTTTTCGGCCCAGTCGGTTTCCATGATGCCCAGGCGGGAGTCCTCGGTCACCAGGCTGAAGCCGTTTTCCACCCAGAAATCATGCACCGGGGTCCAGAGCTGGTCGGCCGAGCGCTTGACCACCAGCCAGCGCTGGTTGCCCGAGCGTTCCACGCGCACATCACCCAGGTTGCTGGCCGCGGTCTGGATGGCCGATACAGGCTGCTTGCCCATGGCGGCCTGGAACCCGGTGGCCGATACGCTGCTGCCGCCGCCCAGGGCGTAGCGGGTGTCACCGCTCAGCTGGGTCAGGTCAGGGGGGACTTCCAGCGTGGGCGCCTTGGTGGCGCTTTTGTAGTTGATCTTGTCACTCTCCAGCGACGAGCAGGCGCTGAGGGCGACAGACAGGCTGAGCAGGCTGAGCAGGCTGCAAGGGCCCAGTCGTGTGGTTGGGGTCACGGGAAGTCCTTCCAAGGCAGGAATAGGGTGTCGTTCGACGGCGGTCAGATCAGGCCGGCGGCGCGCAGGGCGGCTTCCACCACCGGCTCGTTGGCCGGTGTCAGCTCGGTCATGGGCAGGCGCATCGCGCCACCGCACAGGCCCATGCGCTTCATGGCCCACTTGACGGGGATGGGGTTGGCTTCGACGAACAGGTGCTTGTGCACGGGCATCAGCTTGAACTGGATCTCCATGGCGCGCTTCACATCGCCAGCGATCGCGGCCACGCAGAGTTCATGCATCAGGCGGGGCGCCACGTTGGCGGTCACGCTGATGTTGCCTTGGCCGCCACACAGCATCAGGGCCACGGCGGTCGGGTCATCGCCCGAGTAGACGGCAAAGCCCTTGGGCACTTCGCGGATCAGCCACTGGGCGCGTTCGATGTTGCCTGTGGCCTCCTTGATGCCGACGATGCCAGGCACCTGGGCCAGGCGCAGCACCGTGTCGTGGGCCATGTCGGCCACGCTGCGGCCGGGCACGTTGTAGAGCACGGTGGGCAGGTCGCCCACGGCTTCGGCAATGGCCTTGAAGTGGCGGTACTGGCCTTCCTGGGTGGGCTTGTTGTAGTAGGGCACGACCTGCAACTGGCAGTCGGCGCCCACGCCCTTGGCGAACCTGGCCAGTTCGATGGCCTCGGCCGTCGAGTTGGCGCCGCAGCCGGCCATGATGGGCACGCGCTTGGCGGCTTGTTCGACCGACACGCGAATGATCTCGCAGTGCTCTTCGACGTTGACCGTCGGCGATTCACCCGTGGTGCCCACCACACCGATGCAATCGGTGCCTTCGGCAATGTGCCAGTCAATCAATTTGCGCAGGGTGGGGTAGTCCACGCTGCCGTCTTCGTGCATCGGAGTCACCAGGGCGACGATGCTGCCTGTAATAGGGCCGGTTGGGGAGGTCATGTCCGCAGTCTCAAACGGTAAAAGAGCATTCTAACTAGGCTGCCGGGCCCCCGGGCGCGCTCGGGGGGCAGGGCAGGTCGGTCAGCGCATAACGCACCAGCCCCCCATCGGGTTGTCCGGTCTCGCGAATGGCGGTGATGCGTTGCACGAAGCGCGCCGGCTCGGGGAGGAATCCGTCCTCGTAGGCCACCACCCGCAGCCCGGCGCAATGGCGCAGCAGTTCGCCGTGTTGCAGCAGAAAGTCGGGCCGCGAAGGCCTGCCCACGGTCTCGTTGCCCTGGGCAAAGGTTTCGTAAATCAACAGCCCGCCCGGGGCCAGGCTGGCCAGCAGGGTGGGCATCAAGGGTCGCCACAGGTAGTGGGTCACCACCACGGCTTCAAACACCCGACCCGCAAAGGGCCAGGGCCCTGCTTCGATGTCGGCGCACACGGCTTCGCCCAGGCCTTCGAGGGCGGCAATGGCCTCGGCATGGCGGTCGACCATGGTGACCGGATGGCCGCGCCCGGCAAACCAGTGCGCGTGGCGCCCGTGGCCGCAGGCCACGTCCAGCACACGGCCACCGAGGGGCACCAGGTGGCTCCAGCGTTGCACCCAGGCAGAGGCCGGCAGCAGGGCATGGGGTGAAGGCGCCATGGCTCAATGCCCCGGTCGCACGTCGTTGTGCAAAGCCTTGAGGGCCATCTTTTCGACCAGGCCTGGGGCCAGCAGGCGCAGCCAGCGCCCCACCTTGCCCTGCAGGCTCATGACGACCTCGCGATCACGGCGGGCCAGCCCACGCAGGATCAGGCGGGCACATTCCTCGACCGACATGGCCTTGTCTTCCTTGAGGCCGCTGCGCCCGGCAGCCTTGCCCTGCGCGTTGTAGCCGCGGACTCGGATGTCGGTGGCCACCACGCCGGGGTAGGCGGTGGTGACGCTCACGCCGCTGTGCCTGAGTTCGGCCCGCAAGGCTTCAAAGAAACCGGTCATGGCGAATTTGCTGGCGCTGTAGGCGGTTCGTCCAGGCACGCCGATCAGTCCGGCCAGCGACGACACAGCCACGATGCTGCCCTGGGTGGCTTTCAGGTGGGGCAGGGCAGCGTGTGTGCACCACACGCTGCCCCAGAGGTTGATGCGCATCAGGTCTTCATACCAATGCAGATCGTTGTCGGCCACATCCTCGAACAAGGCGTGGGCCGACATGCCGGCGTTGTTGATCAACACATCCAGGCGTCCAAAGCGTGCCACCGTGGCTTCGATCAGGTGCCGGCAGGCTTCTTCGTCCGACACATCGGTGCGGACCACCAGGGTGTCGCAACCATGGCTGGCGCACTGCAGGGCCACCTCGTTGAGCTTGGCCGCGCTGCGGGCGGCCAACACCAAGGCCAGGCCCCGGCCATGCTGGCGTGCCAGCTGTCTTGCCACTTCGGCCCCGATGCCATCGGAAGCACCGGTCACAACCATGGTCTTCATCCCATTCCCCTCTGAATCATTGAAGCGGTCCGGGCCCGGCACCCACCGGATGCACTCAGAAACAGGCCCAGAGCTGGTTGGCGAGTGTCAATAAGAAATCACCTTGAGCATAGAGGGCAAACACCGCTGCCAGCACGGCGGCCATCAACACCCAGGCCAGTGCATGGGCGGCCCGGGTCAACCAGGGGGTTCTGGTGGCAGTGTGGGGGGAAGTGGCTTCCATGGCGGCAGGCTCAGGCCACCGCCGGGCGGTGGGGGCGGTGGATGGGGGCTTCGCGCACCGGCAGGTTGACCAGGCCGGCGAACACGCCCAAGGCGATGGCCAGGTACCAGACGATGTCGTAGCTGCCGGTACGGTCATACAGGTAGCCGCCCAGCCAGACCCCCATGAACGACCCGATCTGGTGGCTGAAGAAGACAAAGCCCCCCAGCATGGAGAGGTGCTGCACGCCAAAGATCTGGGCAATCGTGGCGTTGGTGGGCGGCACGGTGGACAACCACAGGGTGCCCATCACGGCCGCAAACACATACACGCTGACGGGTGACAGCGGCACCAGCAGGAAAATGGTGATCACCACGGCGCGCGCGAAATAGATGAAGGACAGGATGTTCTTCTTGGCCATGCGCTGGCCCAGGGTGCCGGCAATGTAGGTGCCGAACACATTGAACAGGCCGATCAGGGCCAGTGCATAGCTGGCCACCTGAGGCGACAGGCCCTTGTCCTTCAGATAGCTCGGCATGTGCACGCCGATGAACACCACCTGGAAGCCACAGACGAAATAGCCCGCCATCAGCAGCTGGAAGCTGGGGTACTTGAAGGCTTCGGCCAGGGCCTGAACCACCGTCTGCTGGCGCTTGGCGGGGGCGCCACCCTGAAAGCCCGGCTCACGCAGGCCGAAGGCCAGCGGCACGATCATCAACACCAGCAGGCTCAGGGCCAGCAAGGCCTCCTTCCAACCCAGCTGGGCAATCAGCTGCCCTTCCACGGGCACCATCAGGAACTGCCCGAACGAACCAGCAGCCGCGGCCACGCCCATGGCCCACGACCGCTTTTCGGCCGATATCTGCCGACCCAGAACGCCATAAATCACGGCATAGGTGGTGCCGGCCTGGGCCGCACCAATCAAGACGCCGGTGGTCAGTGCAAAGGTCAGGGTGCTGGTTGACAGCGCCATGCCTGCCAGCCCCAGTGCGTACAGCAGGGCGCCGCCCAGCAACACCTTGAAGGCGCCCAGACGGTCTGCGGCCATGCCGGCAAAGATCCCGCACAAGCCCCAGGACAGGTTCTGGATGGCAATCGCCAGCGCAAAGGTCTGGCGCGGCCAGCCCTGGTCCTGGGTGATGGGTTGCAGCCACAGGCCAAAGCCATGGCGGATGCCCATCGACAGGGTGACGATGGCCGCTCCACAGATCAGCACCTGGGCCATCGAAAGATTTTTGGGTTGTGAACTCATGCCAGAAATGTAGCGAATTCAACGTTTGCTTGCAGATCACGCGGGTGACCGTGACAAACCTCGGCCTGGGTGCCTGTATGCACATCCAGTTTGGTCGACTCTGCACACTACAATCCGCGCCATGGCAGTCAAACCTACGACCGAATATTCCGAAGGCTCAATCCGCGTCCTGAAGGGGCTTGAACCCGTCAAGCAGCGGCCGGGCATGTACACCCGCACCGACAACCCCTTGCACATCATCCAGGAGGTGCTGGACAACGCCGCCGACGAGGCCCTGGCAGGGCATGGCAAGAAGATCAAGGTCACGCTGCATGCCGATGGCTCGGTCAGTGTGGAAGACGATGGCCGCGGCATTCCTTTCGGCCTGCACCCCGAGGAAAACGCCCCTGTCATTGAACTGGTCTTCACCCGCCTGCATGCGGGCGGCAAGTTCGACAAGGGCAAGGGAGGGGCCTACAGCTTCTCTGGCGGCCTGCACGGCGTGGGGGTGAGCGTCACCAATGCCCTGGCAGTGCGTCTGGAGGCCACCTCATACCGTGAAGGCAAGGTGGCCAAGCTGGTATTTGCGGCCGGCGATGTGATCGAGCCCCTGGTCACCCGCGCGGGCGGCGGTGCTGCTGAAGGTGACCGCAAGCAAGGCACCACGGTGCGGGTCTGGCCCGATGCCAAGTACTTCGAATCGCCCAATCTGCCGATGGGCGAGTTGACGCACCTGCTGCGCAGCAAGGCGGTGCTGATGCCCGGCGTGTCCGTCACGCTGGTGAATGAAAAGACCAAGGAAAGCCAGAACTGGCTCTACAAGGGCGGCCTGCGCGACTACCTGATGCAGACGCTGAACACCGACCCGGTGATCCCCTTGTTTGAAGGCGAGGGCTTTGCCGATGGCAGCAACGATAGCTTTGCCGATGGTGAGGGGGCGGCCTGGGCCGTGGCCTTCACCGAAGAAGGCCAGCCGGTGCGCGAGAGCTACGTCAACCTGATCCCCACCAGCAATGGCGGCACCCACGACAGCGGCCTGCGCGATGGCCTGTTCAATGCCGTCAAAAGCTTCATCGAACTGCATTCGCTGCTGCCCAAGGGCGTCAAGCTGCTGCCCGAAGATGTGTTTGCGCGGGCCAGCTATGTGCTCAGTGCCAAGGTGCTGGACCCGCAGTTCCAGGGCCAGATCAAGGAGCGCCTGAACTCGCGCGATGCCGTGCGCCTGGTGTCGAGCTTTGTGCGCCCCGCGCTGGAGCTGTGGCTGAACCAGCACGTCGAATACGGCAAGAAGCTGGCCGAACTGGCCATCAAGGCGGCCCAGACCCGTCAGCGTGCCGGTCAGAAGGTTGAAAAGCGCAAGGGGTCTGGCGTGGCGGTGCTGCCCGGCAAGCTGACCGACTGCGAGAGCCGCGACCTTGGTCACAACGAGGTGTTTCTGGTCGAGGGTGACTCGGCCGGCGGCAGCGCCAAGATGGGCCGTGACAAAGAATGCCAGGCCATCCTGCCCTTGCGTGGCAAGGTGCTCAACACCTGGGAGGTCGAGCGCGATCGCCTGTTTGCCAACACCGAAATCCACGACATCGCGGTGGCCATCGGGGTCGACCCGCACGGGCCCAACGACAGCCCCGATCTGTCGGGCCTGCGCTACGGCAAGGTGTGCATCCTGTCGGACGCCGACGTGGACGGCTCGCACATCCAGGTGCTGCTGCTGACGCTGTTCTTTCGCCATTTCCCCAAGCTCATCGACGCCGGCCACGTGTATGTGGCGCGCCCGCCGCTGTTCCGGGTCGATGCCCCGGCGCGTGGCAAAAAGCCGGCCTCCAAGGTGTATGCGCTGGACGAGGGCGAGCTGGCCTCGATTCTGGACAAGCTGCGCAAGGAAGGCGTGCGTGAGGGCAGCTGGACCATCAGCCGCTTCAAGGGCCTGGGCGAGATGAACGCCGAGCAGTTGTGGGACACCACGCTCAACCCCGACACGCGCCGCCTGCTGCCGGTGCAGTTGGGCGACCAGAGCTTTGCCGACACCGAGGGCCTGATCACCAAGCTCATGGGCAAGGGCGAGGCCGCGGCGCGTCGCGAGCTCATGGAACTGCATGGCGATGCGGTCGAGATCGACATCTGAGCCGCGCCGTCTGGCCCGGCTGCTGCTGATCGCTGGGGGGCTGGCCGCCTCCTGGCTGGCACCCGCCCGCGCGGAGGTGTGGGGCTATGTGGACCCCCACGGCACGCCCCATTTTGCGGCCGAGCGCCTGGATGATCGCTACGCGCTTTTCTACCGCGGCAATGCCGCCCAGGAGGGCGAGCCGGCCCGGGCCGACACGCCGCGCGCGGTGGCCGTGCCCACGCTGCAGCCCCGCCTGCTGGCTTTTTTCGAGGTGTCGCCGGGCTACAAGCGCGTCAAGCTGCAAATGCGCGAGGCGGCCCAGTTGCACCGGGTCGATTTCGAGTTGCTGCAGGCCTTGATCGCCACCGAGTCGGGCTTTGACGCCAATGTGGTGTCGCCGCGCGGGGCTGTGGGCCTGATGCAGGTGATGCCTCCGACCGCCGAGCAATACGGTGTGGTGGGTGACCCTCGCCAACCGATCGAGAAGCGACTGACCGACCCACGCATCAACCTGCAGGCCGGCACCCGCTACCTGCGTCATCTGCTGGACCTGTTCGACAACCGGCTCGACCTGGCCCTGGCCGCCTACAACGCAGGCGTCAGCGCGGTGCAGCGCGCCGGCCAGCAGGTGCCCAACATCCGTGAAACCCAGAACTACGTGCGCACCGTGACCCAGTTGTATGCGCTGCTCAAGCCGCCGCCTCAGGTGGCAGAGCAACGCCGCAGCCAGGCCCGGCCTCGCCTGGAGTGGCTGCCGGTGCCCGGCGGCGCCATCGGCCGCGCCAACATGATCGAACCCCGCCTTTCCCCGGGCCTGAACGAGTTGTCGTTCGCGCCCTCGCAACCGTCTGCCATCGAGACCCCATGAGTGATCAACCGACCCTAGATTTATCCACCGGCGAAAGCGATGACGGCCTGAGCTTGGCCAACTACGCCCAGCGCGCCTACCTGGAGTACGCCCTCAGTGTGGTCAAAGGCCGCGCCCTGCCCGATGTGT
This sequence comes from Curvibacter sp. GW821-FHT09D12, assembly GCF_059416245.1. Classification (NCBI taxonomy): domain Bacteria; kingdom Pseudomonadati; phylum Pseudomonadota; class Betaproteobacteria; order Burkholderiales; family Comamonadaceae; genus Curvibacter; species Curvibacter sp. GW821-FHT09D12. The sequence continues at coordinate 51,226 of NZ_JBWKOU010000021.1, forward strand.
GCGATGGGCAAAAGCCCGTGCAGCGCCGCATTCTGTATTCCATGGACCGCATGGGCCTGGGCTTCAGCGGCAACACGGCGGCCAAGCCGGTCAAGTGCGCTCGCGTGGTCGGCGATGTGCTGGGCCGCTTCCACCCCCACGGCGACCAGGCCGCCTACGACGCCCTGGTGCGCATGGCGCAGGATTTCAACCAGCGCTACCCCTTGATCGACGGGCAGGGCAACTTCGGCAGCCGCGACGGCGATGGTGCCGCCGCCATGCGTTACACCGAGGCGCGCCTGTCCAAGATCACCAGCCTGCTGCTCGATGAGATCGACGAAGGCACGGTGGATTTCGTCCCCAACTACGATGGGTCGACCCAGGAGCCCACCCACCTGCCGGCGCGTCTGCCGTTTGCTCTGCTCAATGGTGCCAGCGGCATTGCCGTCGGCCTGGCCACCGAGATCCCCAGCCACAACCTGCGCGAAGTGGCCGACGCCTGCGTGGCCCTGATCCGCAACCCCCAGCTGAGCGAAGCCGAGCTGTTCACCCTGGTGCCAGGCCCCGACTACCCGGGCGGCGGCCAGATCATCAGCAGCAGCACGGACATTGCCGACGCCTACCGCGGCGGGCGCGGTTCGCTCAAGGTGCGCGCGCGCTGGAAGATCGAAGAGCTGGCCCGCGGCCAATGGCAACTGGTGGTGAACGAGCTGCCCCCCGGTGTCAGCAGCCAGCGCGTGCTCGAAGAAATCGAAGAGCTGACCAACCCCAAGGTCAAGGCTGGCAAGAAGGCCCTCACCCAGGAGCAGACCCAGCTCAAGGCCACGGTGCTGGCCGTGCTGGACGCGGTGCGCGACGAATCCAGCAAGGACGCGCCGGTGCGCCTGGTGTTCGAGCCCAAGACCAGCAAGATCAGCCAGCCCGAACTGATCACCAGCCTGCTGGCCCACACCAGCCTGGAGACCACTGCACCGATCAACCTGACCATGATCGGCCTTGATGGCCGTCCGGTGCAGAAATCGCTGCGCCAGATGTTCGAGGAGTGGATCGAGTTCCGCCAGGGCACCATCAAGCGTCGTTCGCAGCATCGCCTCGACAAGGTGCTGGACCGCATCCACATCCTGGAGGGGCGGCAGATCGTGCTGCTCAACATCGATGAGGTCATTGCCATCATCCGGCACAGCGACGAGCCCAAGGCCGCGTTGATCGCCCGCTTCAATCTGTCCGACCGACAGGCCGAAGACATTCTTGAAATCCGCTTGCGCCAACTGGCTCGACTGGAGGGCATCAAGATTGAGCAGGAGCTGTCGGAGTTGCGCGGCGAGCAGCAAAAACTGGAAGACATCCTGGCCAACCCCGGCTCGCTCAAGCGCTTGATGATCAAGGAGATCGAGGCCGATGCCAAGCAGTTTGCCGACCCGCGTCGCACCCTGATCCAGGCCGAAAAGCGTGCCGTGGCCGAAGTCAAGGTGATCGACGAGCCGGTCACCGTGGTGGTGTCTGAAAAGGGCTGGGTGCGGGCCCGCAATGGCCACGGGCATGAGCCTGGCAGCTTTGCCTTCAAGGCCGGTGACGGCTTGTACGGCACCTTCGAGTGCCGCACGGTCGATCTGTTGGTGGTCTTGGGCAGCAATGGGCGTGTGTACTCGGTCCCGGTGTCCACCTTGCCGGGCGCGCGGGGCGATGGCCAGCCCGTCACCACCCTGATCGAACTCGAAGCCGGAACCCAGCCGGCCCATTATTTCGCCGGGCCGGCCCAGGCCACGGTGCTGCTCAGCAGCTCGGGTGGCTATGGCTTCCTGGCCACGCTGGAGAACCTGGTCTCGCGCAACAAGAGTGGCAAGGCCTTTGTCACGCTGGGCGAGGGTGAGACGGTGTGCAAGCCCTCCCATGTGGCCCACAGCAGCGGCGCCCAGCCGCTGGCCCCCGCCACCCATGTGGTGTGCGCGTCGACCGGGGGGCGCATCCTGAGCTTCGAGATGGCCGAACTCAAGAACATGGAAAAGGGGGGCCGTGGCTTGATGCTGATCGATCTGGAACCCAAGGACACCCTGGCCGGTGCCGCGGCCTACACCCGCAGCATCCGCATCGCTGGCACGGGCCGCGGCGGCAAGGCCCGGGAGGAAACCCTGGAGATCCGCTCGCTCAACAACGCGCGGGCCTTGCGAGGTCGAAAAGGCAAAGCGGCCGACCTGGGTTTCAAGCCGGAAGTGATCACCAGAATCGAATGAAATTGTTATTTATCAATAAATTTCGATAAATATGATTACAATGACTGCTGTTAACAAGGTGTAAACCCCGATCTGCACCTTGGCATGGCCATCCGTTTGTTGCTTGGGTCTATGCTCACCAGGAGGTCGGCGCGTCGGACTCTGAGGAGCAGAACATGAAAATTGCCAATTTGAAGATGGCTACCAAGTTGTGGCTCGCGGTGGCCTTGATCATTGCTGCCTTGTTGGGCGTGATCGGCTTTGCGGCGTACCGCTCAGCGGCAGTCCAGGCTGAAAGCGATCGCCAGTCAGCCGCCTATGCGGCGCGCATCGACAAGGCCACGCGCTGGGCCGGCCTGACCCAGGCCAACTCGGCGCGCACCTATTCGGTGCTGTTGAGTTCGGACCCGGCGCTGGCCGTGGCTTTGAAAGAGGCCATTGCCAGCACGACGGCCCAGATCGGCGAGTTGCAAAAGGCCATTGAAGCCGTGGCCGACGAGCCTTCGGACAACGCGCAACTGGCCAAGATCGCGGCCAGTCGCCAGGTGATGCTTGGCTTGCGTGAGCAGGGGCGGCAGCTGCGGGCTGCAGGGCAGGCCAATGAGGTGGCGGAGCTGGCCAACGGACGCTTCAAGGCGGCCCTGGCCACCTACCTCGAAGACCTCAACGGTTTTGTCACGCTACAGCACCAGCACGCCCAGGAAAGCCAGCAGAAGATCGCCGAGTCCCGCCTGCTGACCGTGAAGGTGGCTGCGGTGTGCATTGCCCTCATCGTGATCGCCATTCTGTGGGGCGCCTACGGCTTGATCCGAAGCATCGTGAAGCCCTTGAGCCAGGCCAACCGCCTCGCTGCACGCATTGCCGAAGGCGACTTGAGCACCACGCTGGAGTCCGATCGGCAGGACGAGTTTGGCGAACTGTTGCGTTCGCTGGTGGCCATGAGCCAATCGCTGGCCCAGACCGTGGCGAGGGTGCGCCAGAGCACCGACAGCATTGCCCTGGCCAGCAGCGAGATTGCCGCCGGCAACAACGATCTGTCGGTGCGCACCGAACAGACCTCGAGCAATCTGCAGCAAAGTGCGTCGGCACTCGACAACCTGACCAACACCGTGCAGCACAGCGCCCAATCGGCACAGCAGGCCAGCAGCCTGGCGGCCAGCGCTTCGCTGGTGGCCGAAAAAGGCGGTGCCGTGGTGCAGCAGGTGGTCTCCACCATGGATGAGATCCAGACCAGCAGCAAACGCATCGCCGACATCATCGGTGTGATTGACGGGATTGCCTTCCAGACCAATATCCTGGCCCTCAACGCGGCTGTTGAGGCGGCCCGTGCCGGGGAGCAGGGCCGTGGCTTTGCCGTGGTGGCTGGCGAGGTGCGCAGCCTGGCCCAGCGCAGTGCCGAAGCTGCACGTGAGATCAAAACCCTGATCAGTGCCTCGGTCGAACGGGTCGAGAACGGTACCCGGTTGGTCACCGATGCGGGCCAGACCATGGGCGACATCGTGAGCTCGGTGCGACGCGTCACCGACATGATCGGTGAGATCACGGCCGCGGCCAACGAGCAAAGCGGCGGCATCGCCCATGTGAACCAGGCGGTGGCCAGCCTGGACCAGATGACCCAGCAGAATGCCGCCCTGGTGGAGCAAAGTGCGGCCGCCGCGCAAAGCCTGCGTGAGCAGGCCGAGCAACTGGCCCAGGTGGTGGGCACCTTCAAGATGGCTGGACACGGTGGTGCCAGCCTGGCGCCGATGCGAAGCGCGCCAGCCAGGGCGCCCCTGCCTCAGCCCGCCAAGCCCGTGGCCCGATCGACCCCGGCGCCGGCCTTGTCGGCGGTCAAGACCGCAAAGGCCCCGGCGCCCGCGGCGCCCCGCATTGCCTCGGCTCCGGCCGCCGGTGCTCAGGATGATTGGGAAAGCTTTTGAGTTGCCTGGGGGCGCAGTCGATGCAAAAAAGGCGGCCGAAGCCGCCTGTTGCGTGGGGCTGCGTGAGATCAGTCCTGCTGCGTGAGGCCGGGCCACCTCGGCGGGATTTCCTGAACCCCACATGCATCGGTTGAAACCTGCTGAGCCAGTCTTGTCATGCCAACTTCATCAAGGCCTACAGCCAGGGGGGCTTGGGCCTGATGGGCCATGCGTTCAAGCGCATCCAACTGGCTGTTGCTCATGGGTTGGAAACAGGCCCGGACGGCGTCAAAGTTCATGGTGTCACCTCGATGCGATTATCTTGCAGGTACCGGTTCAGGACAATCCAGGACTTGGCGCCTTCGGTCAGGTCGAACTGCAACTGGCAGTAATCCCCATGGCTTGCCCAGGCCTGGGCACCTCCGGGTGTTGTCAGCACCTCTGAGACCCGTTGATGGGGATACAGCGCCTGCAGCTTGTGGGCCGGGATGGGGCCATCAAAACCGAGCAGAGGCCACACCAGGTAGCCGTTCAGGTAGTCCCTCGGATGCTCGGGATTCAGTGTGCTGGCATTGCCCGCGGCTGATACCGCCACATGGGCAAATTGTCCGGTTCGTTGGGCCTCATAGAGCTCAATCGCAAGGCTTCGGACGCCAATTTTCTGGCGCTGGAGTTTCACCGGAAGCTCAAAGACCACGTTCTGGATGAACAGTGAAGGCTGCTTGGTGTGCTCCTGTTGAAGAATGCGGCGCACCATCTCACCGCAGATGTGGGGGCCTGTCGCGACCAGTTCGAAGCCGATGCCCTTCCAGTACGAGATCGTGAGCGTGGATTGTGTGGGTGCGCCTGAAAGCCTTGCAAGGCTGAGCAGGTCTCCGTCAAACCAGTGGGTGACGGCCTTGTCTGTCTGGTCTCTGATGGTGACCGTTGTGGCGTCGAAATATTGCTTTGTCAGGGCGTCCAACGATGCTGCTTCCTCGTGAGAAGCGCAGTCTAGGGAACTGTGATCCTGGTGGCAGCACTCAACAGTTCTGAATAAACAAAGGCGCGCGACGCCAGTGGGCGGATGCTAATTTTCGAGGGTGATGGTGCGATAGGACGAAAAAAAGCCGGCCCGCTTTCACGGGCCGGCTTCTGATGGTTGGCTCGCTTACTCGATCTCGGCAATCAGTTCGATCTCGACGCAAGCACCCATCGGGATCTGGGCCACCCCAAAGGCGCTGCGGGCGTGGGCGCCGCGCTCGCTGCCGAACACTTCACCCAGCAGCTCGCTGGCGCCATTGGTGACCAGGTGCTGCTCGGTGAAATCGGGGCTGGAGTTGACCAGGCTCATCACCTTGACGATGCGCTTGACCTTGTTCAGGTCACCCACGGCGGCGTGCAGGGTGCCCATCAGGTCGATGGCCACGGCACGGGCGGCGGCCTTGCCTTCTTCGGTGGCCATGTTGCGGCCGAACTGTCCGACCCAGGGCTTGCCGTCCTTCTTGGCGATGTGGCCCGAGAGGAAGACCAGATTGCCGGTCTGGGCAAAGGGCACATAGGCCGCAGCCGGGGCGGCCACGGGCGGCAGTTGGATGTTCAGCGCTTGCAGCTTGTCGTAAATGCTCATGGAAAGGCGTCCTGAAAAGGGTTGGGCGGGCCGGCCGAAGCCGAAAGACGCATTGTGCCGCCTTGCCGCCGCAGCCGTGCCGTGAGCCGGCCTTCTGGGGCTTGAAAAGAAGTGATTGAATTTCTAAGAACGTGCAGACGATTTGTCGCGAGTTCATGCGAGATCGAAAGCACCCTCCAAGGGCTCCACGGTCACGGCCACGTTCAAACGGTGGTTGGCCCCGCCATGGATCACCCCGCGCATGGGCGACACGTCGGCGTAGTCGCGGCCGATGGCCAGGGTCACGTAGTCTTCGCCCGGAGAACGGTTGTTGGTGGGGTCGAAATCGAACCATTGGCCGAGCCCACCATCCTCGCCGGGTGAGTACACCGCCACCCAGGCATGGGAGGCGTCGCTGCCCACCAGGCGCGGCTGGCCCGGCGGCGGGGTGGTCAGCAGATAGCCGCTCACATAGCGGGCCGGCAGGCCCAGGCCGCGCAGGCAGGCGATCATGATGTGCGCGAAATCCTGGCACACGCCCTTGCGCTGGGCCAGGGCCTCGACGGCCGGCGTGTTGATCTCGGTGCTGTTGGAGGCGTAGGTGAAGTCTTCAAAGATGCGCTGCATCAGCGATTGAGCCCCATCGAGCACACTGACGCCGGCTCCGAAGCTGGGGCGGGCGTAGGTCAGAAAATCGTCGTGCCGCGGCACATAGACCGATGGAAACACGAATTCGGCGGCTGGGTCGTAGCGGCCACCGGCACGGTAGCGGAAGCGTTCGCGCACCTGTTCCCAGGGCAGGCTGCCGTCCGGCCCCAGGGGCGGCTGTGGCGGCTCGCGGGTCTCGACCACGCTGTGGGCGAGCACGCACAATTCGGCATGGGCCGTCTGCAACGAGAAAAAGGCACGCGCATTGCCGAACACATCACGGGTCTCGCTGGTTTGCGCGGCTTCAGGCTCAATGGCCAGCCGATGGCTGACCAGGGTCTGGGTGGCCGTCTGCAGCGGCTTCAGATGCGCCATGTGCTGCGCGGTTTCCACTTGGGGGCTGTAGTCGTAGCGGGTCTCGTGGGTGATGCCGAGTCGCATGGCTTCAGGCTCCCAGGCTTTGCCGTGCTTCGCCCGAGTGGGTGAAGTACTGGGCGCTGATCTCGTCGGAGATGTTGTAGGCCGAACTGGTGCACAGGGCCAGCAGCTCGGCCAGCGGTGGCTGGGTCTCGCTGGGCGCAGGGTGGGGCTCTTCGCTGCACAGCTGTTCCAGGCTCCAGATGTCGGGGTTGGGGATCAGCAGTGACAGCGTGCTCAACTGGCCCGGCGCACTGCCGGCCAGGCGGGCCAGACGTCCGCGCAGGGTCTGGGCCACCCAGGCCAGCGAGCGGGGGTTGTCGCGGTCCATCACCAGCAGGTCGAGCAGGGCAGGCAACTCGCGGCTTTGCTGGAACTGGGCGTGGAAGGTGATGGTGCTGTCGAACAGGGCCAGCGTGGCCTCAAAGCCGGCATCGTCGTGCAGGGCGCCGGCCTTGAGGCCCAGCGACAGCGCCGACGCCAGGAAGGCCAGGCGTTCGATGTGGCGCCCGATGGACAGCAGGCGCCAGCCGTCATCGCGGGTCATCCGGTCGGTCTGGCCCCCGGTGATGGCTGCCAGGTGCCCGCTGGTGATCTCCAGGGTCTGAAGCGCATCCGTCGATCCCATGGCGCCTGTGGATGCCGCTGCCTTGCATCGGCTGAAGAATTCGTCTTCGGCCTGCATGATCACGTTCCAGTGTTCTTGCGACAGCCGCTCGCGCACGGCCGAGGCCGACTGGCGCAAGGCGCGCAGGTTGAAACCCACGCTGCTGGCATGGCTGGTCTTGTCCAGGCCATCGATCAGCGAGCGCTCGAACACGCGGCGGGCCTGGGTGGCGGGCGGCACACTGGGCAGCACCAGGCCACCGAACACGGCCATGTCGCTGAGCCAGGCCAGCAAGGGTTGGGCGGATTGGTCGTCGCCGTTCAGACAGGCCAGCGTGAGCCGGGCCAGGCGCAAGGTGTTCTCGGTTCGTTCGGTGTAACGGCCCAGCCAGAACAGGTTCTCGGCCGCCCGGCTGGTGACCAGGCGCTTGCGTTGCACCACGGCGGCCACGCCAGGGTGGGGGTTGAGCAGGCTGGTGCTGTCCACGCGCCCCTCGGTCTGCACCCACACGTCGGCACTGCTGCCGCCGCGTTGCATCGAGGCAATCTCGGCATTGGCACTGGCAATGCGGGCCATGCCGCCTGGCAACACCTGCCAGGAGCCCGGCCCATCGGCGACCGCGAAGACGCGCAGCATCACCGAGCGGCGGGCCAGCCGGCCCTGGCCCTTGACCTGGCGCCACACCGGCATCTGCGACAGAGGCAGGCGCTGCTGTACCGTGTGCTCGTCGCTCTGGCGCAGGATGCGGCCTGCCCATTCATCGAGCTGGCGCTGCGACAACGTGGGACCCGACACCGATTCGAACCAGTGCCGGCCGGCGCTGGCCGGGTAGGTGGGCTTGATCACCGACTCACTCAGCAGGGGCAACACCTCTTCGAGGGCTGCGCGCTCGCCGCACCACCAGGTGGGCAGGGCGGGCAGTTGCAGTTCTTCGTTGAGGAGATGCCGCGCCAGGGCGGGCAGAAAGCCCAGCAAGGCGGGGGATTCAAGGAAGGCCGAGCCCGGGGTGTTGGCCACCAGCACGTGGCCGGCGCGGATCGCCTGCAACAGGCCAGGCACGCCCAGGGTGGAGTCGGGACGCAGTTCCAGCGGGTCGAGGAACTCGTCGTCCAGCCGTTTGAGCAGGCCATGCACGGGCTTGAGGCCCTGCAGGGTCTTGAGGTAAAGGCGCTGATCGCGCACCGTCAGGTCGCTGCCTTCGACCAGGGTCAGGCCCAGGTAGCGCGCCAGGTAGGCGTGCTCGAAATAGGTTTCGTTGTACGGGCCCGGGGTCAGCAGGGCGATGTGCGAGTCGGCACCGGCCGGGCTCATGGCCTTCAGGCCTTCGATCAGCGCGCGGTAGGTGGCCGCCAGGCGCTGCACGTGCATGGCCTCGAAGGCCTGGGGGAACTGGCGCGACACGGCCAGCCGGTTTTCCAGGAGGTAGCCCAGACCTGAAGGCGCCTGGGTGCGCTGAGACACCACCCACCAGTTGCCGTCGGGGCCACGGGCCAGGTCAAAAGCGGCGATGTGCAGGTGGCTGCCCCCCACGGGTTTGACGCCTTTCATGGCGCGCAGATAGCCCGGATGCCCTTGCACCAGCGCGGCGGGCAGCAGGCCGCTGGACAGCAGGTGCTGCGGGCCGTAGACGTCAGCCATCACGCGATCAAGCACGCGCACGCGTTGCAACACGCCGGCTTCGATCTGTTGCCAGCTTTCGGGGCTGATGATCAGCGGAAACAGGTCCAGCGACCAGGGCCGTTGGGGGCCCGAGGCGTCGGCATAGACGTTGTAGGTGACGCCGTTGTCCCGGATCTGTCGCTTGAGGCTGGCCTCGCGGTGGTCCAGGTCGGCCAGGCCTTCACTGCCCAGGTGCTTGAAGAAGTCGCTCCAGGGGCCGGTGAAGCCGGGGGCTGCGCCGCCGTCGGCCGCTTCGGCCGCCGTGGCTTCTTCGCCGCGCAATTCGTCGTAATGGCCTTGGGTGGCGGGTAGCACCAGATCACGCGCCTGCTGGGGCGGGCGCGTGTGAGAGGGCTCGGACGAGAGGGGGGAGGTCGGTTCCACGGGCGTCATTGTCCCATGAGCGGCTTGTTGACCTGATGCAAGTCATGAAACCGTCATGCTGTTGAGGCAGGACGATTTCACGAAACACCAGGCCAGCTCAGCGCCGCAGGTCGAGCGTGAAGGGGAACTCACGGCTGCCCGGCACGCCCACGGTGGCTTCGGGCACCTGCAGGGTGCCCGGGGTGTGGCCCATGCGGAAGAAGCGCGACAGGCGGCGGCTTTCGGCCTCGTAGGCGTTGACCGGGAAGGTCACGTAATTGCGCCCGCCCGGGTGGGCCACGTGGTACTGGCAGCCCCCAACCGAGCGTTTCATCCAGCTGTCGACAATGTCGAACACCAGGGGCGCATGCACGCCGATGCTGGGGTGCAGGGCCGAAGGTGGGTTCCAGGCCTTGTAACGCACGCTGGCGACAAATTCGCCCTCGATGCCGGTGGGCTGCAGCGGCAGCGGTCGGCCATTGACGGTGACCACATGGCGCGCATCGTTGAAGCCGCTCACATGCACCTCGATGCGTTCCAGTGACGAGTCGACGTAGCGCACCGTGCCGCCGGCCGAGCCCTCCTCGCCCATCACGTGCCAGGGTTCCAGCGCGTTGCGCAGTGTCAGCTCGATGCCCATGGACTGCACGTTGCCGACCAGCGGGAAGCGGAACTCGAAATGCGGGGCAAACCAGGCGTCGTCGAAGGCGTAGCCCGCCTGGCGCATCTCGGCCATCACGTCGTTGAAGTCCTGCCGCACGAAGGTGGGCAGCAGCCAGCGGTCGTGCAACTGGGTGCCCCAGCGGGTGACGGGCGCCTTGTAGGGCTGCTTCCAGAAGCGGGCGATCAGGGCGCGCAGCAGCAGTTGCTGGGCAATGCTCATGCGGGCGTGCGGCGGCATTTCGAAGGCCCGCAGTTCCAGCAGGCCGAGACGGCCGGTGCTGCTGTCGGGCGAGTACATCTTGTCGATGCAGAACTCGCTGCGGTGGGTGTTGCCGGTGACGTCGACCAGGATGTTGCGCAGGGTGCGGTCCACCAGCCAGGGCGGCATGTCCTGGCCGTACAGCTCGCGGTTGCGCTCGATCTCGCGCAGCGCGATCTCGAGTTCGTAGAGCTGGTCATTGCGGGCTTCGTCCACGCGCGGGGCCTGGCTGGTCGGGCCGATGAACATGCCCGAGAACAGGTAGCTCAGCGAGGGGTGGTTGTGCCAGTAAAGGATCAGGCTGGCCAGCAGCTCAGGCTTGCGCAGGAAGGGGCTGTCGGCCGGCGTGGCGCCGCCCAGTACAAAGTGGTTGCCGCCCCCGGTGCCCGTGTGCCGACCGTCGGTCATGAACTTCTCGGCCGTCAGGCGCGACTCGAAGGCAGCCTGGTACAGGAACTCGGTGTGCTGCACCAATTGTTTCCAGTTGTGCGCCGGGTGGATGTTCACCTCGATGACCCCCGGGTCCGGGGTGACCTGCAGCAGCTTCAGGCGCGGGTCGCGTGGTGGCGGGTAGCCCTCCAGCACGATCTGAACGCCCAGTTCTTCGGCTGTGGCCTCGATGGCGGCCAACAGGTCCAGGTAGTCTTCCAGCCGCGAAAGCGGGGGCATGAAGATGTACAGAAGGCTCGATTTGACGCTGGCCGCCTCGACCTTGGGGCCGTTGGCGCGCGCCGGGTTGCGCGCCTCGACACACAGGGCAGTGCGGGTGATCCAGTGGGCCGAGGTACCACGGGCGGGCGCCAAGTCCCATCGGCCGGGTTGGGGTTGGCCGGGCTGGGTGGCGGCGTCGCCATCGCCCTGGCCGTTCTGGCCCCCTGGGCCGGTGCCGAGGCCCTGGACGCGGCGCTGGGCTTCGCCCGGGCTGGCCGTGCCCGCGATGTAGGGCACGCCGCGCAGGTCGGTGCTGCCGCTGGCGTAGCGGCTGTGCAGGGCCTGGGCAGCCGGCAGGGTGGAGCGCGGGGCCATCGGGTCGGTCTCGACCATGTAGGGGTACTCGGCGCTGCTGACCCAGGGCAGGGAGTCCAGGGGCAGGCGGTAGCCCATGGGCGAATCGCCCGGGATCAGGTACATGCGCTCGTCGCGGAAGAACCACGGGCCGGTCTGCCAGCGCGGGCCGACCATGGCCGGGTTGTCGGCGTCGGGGTTCACATCCAGTGGCAGCACATAGCCCACCACCGAGTCAAGCTTCTGATCGAACACGCGGCGCAGGCGCACGCGCTCCATCTCGTCGTCGAGCTTGGAGTTGAAGGGGTCGACGTTGACGGGCAGGCGGCGCTCGCGCCACAGGTAGTACCAGGTGTCTTCGTAGCCCGCTTCGATGTACTGGTCGGTCATGCCCAACTTGCCGGCCAGGGTGCTGGTGAAGCGCTGGGCGTCGGCGGCGGTGTAGTGGGCCGTGACACGTTCGTCGGCGAACAGGGCCGGGTTGTTCCAGACCGGCTGGCCATCTGCCCGCCAGCAGATCGACAGGGCCCAGCGCGGCAACTGCTCACCCGGGTACCACTTGCCCTGGCCAAAGTGCAGGAAGCCGCCCTGGCCATATTCGTCACGCAGCCTGTGCACCAGCTCGGTGGCGTAGGCGCGCTTGGTGGGGCCCAAGGCGTCGGTGTTCCATTCGGCGCCTTCGCGGTCGTCGGTGGCCACATAGGTGGGCTCGCCGCCCTGGGTCAGGCGCACATCGCCCGCCACCAGTTCGGCATCCACCGCTTCGCCCAGGGCCAGCACGCGGGCCCATTGTTCGTCGGTGTAGGGCATGGTGACACGCGGCGATTCGTAGATGCGCGTGACTTCCATGTGGTGGCTGAACTCGACTTCACACTTGTCGACCGCCCCTTCAACGGGGGCGGCCCCCGAGGGCTGCGGCGTGCAGGCCAGCGGAATGTGGCCCTCGCCGGCCAGCAGACCCGAGGTGGGGTCCAGGCCGATCCAGCCGGCGCCGGGCAGGTAGACCTCGCACCAGGCGTGCAGGTCGGTGAAGTCGACTTCGGTGCCGCTGGGGCCGTCGAGCGCCTTCACGTCAGGCTTGAGCTGGATCAGGTAGCCCGACACAAAACGGGCCGCCAGGCCGCAGTGGCGCATCAATTGCACCAGCAGCCAGCCTGAATCACGGCAGGAGCCCGAGGCATTGCCGAGGGTTTCCTCAGGCGTTTGCACACCGGGTTCCATGCGGATCAGGTAGCGGATGTCGTTTTGCAGCTTCTGGTTCAGGCGCACCAGAAAGTCGATGGTCCGGCATTCGCTGCGGTCGATTTCGGCCAGGTATTTCTTCAGCAGCGGTGTCGGGGGCTCGGTGGCGAGGTAGGGCGCCAGTTCCTGCTTGACCAGCTCCTCATACTGGAACGGGAAGTTCTCGGCCGCAGGCTCCAGAAAAAAGTCGAAGGGGTTGTACACCGCCATCTCGACCACCAGATCGACCGTGACCTTGAATTCTGTGGTGGGGTTGGGGAAGACCAGGCGGGCCTGGTAATTGGCAAACGGGTCTTGCTGCCAGTTGATGAAATGGTTTTCGGGTTCGATGCGCAGCGAGTAGGAAATGACCTTGCTGCGGCAGTGCGGTGCCGGGCGCAGGCGGACCACCTGGGGGCCCAGGTTGACGGGCCGGTCATAGCGGTAGTGGGTGACGTGGTTCAGTGCAGCGTGGATCGACATTCGTCTTGTCTCTCTGGCAAAAGTGCCGGGAAACGGCCGCCTCGGGTTGGCAGCCTCTAAGAGCCTGTTCAATGTCTCGCACGGACCGAGGGAGACATTGAACAGGCTCTAAGCTCATCCTAGCAAGAGCCGCGCCACTGTGTGTGTCAATTCGACGGTGCCGGGTCACTTCTTTGAGTTTGATGCAATCCGGTCACCACAGTTTCCCGTGAGGGCAGGACCGGCGGCCCGACCGAGTGCACCGAGGGGGCCGCAAATGCACGGGGACCCCCTGTGACCCCGGTGGGCTGCCGGTGGTCGTCCCTAGGATGCTTGATGAACTGGATTTCCCGGCGTGAGTCAGCGTCGTTGCACCTGAGCCGCGAGGCCGGCGCGCGCTGGCGTCTGCCCTGGCGGGCTTGGGGGGTGTTGGGGCTGGGGGTCCTGGCCGGAACCCTGCTGCAGGTGCAGCAAGGCCGGCTGTCAGCCTCTGGCGTGTATGTTGCGGTGCTGTTCTTCGGGCTGCTCGGCTTGCTTGGCGTGGCCTGGGGCCGACGCCGTGCCGCCGTGGCGTCCCCGGCCCGGCTGGCGCTGGTGGCGGCCCTGGCGGGGGCCGTGGCCTGGGGCGGCGCGGGCTTGCGGGCGGCTCAGTTGCTGCAGCAGGCGCTGGCGCCTGAGCTGGAGGGGCGGGATCTGGTGCTGGTGGGACAGGTGGCCAGCCTGCCGCAGGCGGGGCCCTGGGGTTGGCGCTTTGTCCTGCGGGTTGAATCCGCTGCACTGCAGGGGCAACCCGTGGCGTTGCCGCCCGACCTGTTGTTGGGTTGGAACCCGCTGCAACACCCCGCCAGCCCCCCAGGTGCGGACGAGGAGGGTGAGCGCGATCTGGTCGAGGGGCTGATGGGCGGTGTCGTTGCGGCCTCAGGCCTGGCCGTCGCCGCGCCCGAGGCCCCGGTGCCGGGCCAGCGCTGGCGTTTCACGGTGCGGCTCAAGCGCGTGCATGGTGCGCGAAACCCGGGGGGCTTTGATCATGAACTCTGGCTGTGGGAGCAAGGCATCCTGGCCTCGGGCTGGGTGCGCGCCCGCACGGCTGCGCAGGCGCCACGCCTGCTGGCCGTGACCGCGGCCTACCCGGTCGAACGGTTGCGGCTGCGAGTGCGTGAGGCCATCGTGAGCACCTTGGGCGCTGCGGCCGACCCCGGAACCGGCGCCGGGGTGGTGGTGGCGCTGGTCACCGGGGACCAGCGATCCATCCGCCGCGAGGATTGGTTGCTGTTCCGGCAGACCGGCGTGGCGCATTTGATGAGCATTTCGGGCTTGCACATCACCCTGCTGGCCTGGCTGTCGGCGCGGGTTCTGGCCTGGCTCTGGCGCCAGACTGCGCGTTGGCCTGGCGCCTGGGGGCGGGGCTGCCTGTGGTGTCCGGCGCCGGTGCTGGGGCGCTGGGCTGGCCTGCTGGTGGCGCTGTGTTATTCGGTCTTCTGTGGGTGGGGGATTCCGGCCCAGCGCACCGTGGGCATGCTGGCGCTGGTCTGTGCGTTGCAGTCGGGGGGGCGCCGCTGGCCCTGGCCCGCGCTTTGGTCGGTGATGGTGGCGGGTGTCTTGCTGTGGGACCCGTGGGCCTGCCTGCAGCCGGGCTTCTGGCTCAGCTTTGTGGCAGTAGGCGTCCTGTTTGCCACGGATGTCGGGCGCCCCACCTCCTCGAAGGTGGCGGCCACGGCGCTGTCTCTCAGGGCGCTGAGGCCCCTGTTGGGTCTGCTGCGCGAGCAGGGCGTACTGGGCCTGGCCCTGGCGCCGCTGAGTCTCCTGCTGTTTGGTCAGGTGTCGGTGGTCGGCTTGGTGGCCAACCTGGTGGCGGTGCCGTGGGTGACGGCGGTGGTCACGCCGCTGGCCCTGCTGGGCTGCCTGCTGCCGCCCCTGTGGTGGCTGGCGCAGCAGGCGCTGCAACTGTTGCTGTGGGCCTTGCAGTGGATGGCGCAATGGCCGGGCGCGACTTGGTCGACGGCTGTGGCACCGGTTTGGGCGGTCTTGGCGGGCGGGTTGGGTGGCCTCCTGTGTGTCGGCCCCTGGCCTCCGGCCTGGCGCTGTCTGGGGCTGCCCTTGCTGGTGCCGGTGTTGCTGTGGCAGCCGGGCGTCCCAGCACCGGGGCGTTTTGACCTGCTGGCCGTTGACGTGGGGCAGGGCACCGCCGTGTGGTTGCGCACGGCCACTCGGAGCCTTCTGTATGACGCGGGGCCCCGGTACTCCCCGGACAGTGATGCGGGCGAGCGGGTCCTGGTGCCGCTGTTGCGGGCGCAGGGCGCTGACCTGAGCACTTTGGTGCTCAGCCACCGCGACACCGATCACACCGGTGGGGCTTCGGCGGTGCTGCAGGCCTATCCAGAAGCCCACTTGAGGGCCACCTGGAGCGGGTTGACCGTCTGGGCAGGGCGCCCGGCACAAGCCTGTGTCGCCGGTGAGCGCTGGCAATGGGATGGCGTGGGCTTTGAAGTGCTGCACCCTGCTGCAGCAGACGTGGTGCCGGGGGCGCGCAGCAATGCCCTGAGTTGCGTGCTGCGCGTGCAGGACGCGCAGGGCCAGACCGCCTTGCTGACCGGCGACATCGAGCGGGATCAGGAGCGCGCCCTGCTGGCGCGCGGGGCACCCTTGAAGGCCGATTTCCTGTTGGTACCGCACCACGGCAGCACCACGTCCTCCAGTGAAGAGTTCCTGCGGGCTGTGCAGCCCTCGGTGGCGGTGGCCCAGGCCGGTTACCGCAATCGCTTCGGTCACCCGGCCACGCGGGTGGTGGACCGATATGCCGGGCTGAACATCGCCTGGGCAGCCACCCCTGAATGTGGGGCCGTGCATTGGTCCAGCAGCCATCCGGATCGCTGGACCTGCCAGCGGGTGCTGGATCGCCGCTACTGGCAGTGGCCGCAGTTACCTTGATGTGGAAAATTTTCGTTTTGGATCAGCGCTGTGCACAAAACAAGTGCAGATTGGGCCCGGAAATTGCTATGCTGAAAGCAGGAGATGGTCCATGCTGAAATTTGACGAGATGTACACCCGTTTGCCCATCGCGGGCAGCCCCGTGCGAACCCACTACGAGGCGTATGAGCGTTGGCTGGCCCGACAGCCGGCCGAGATGATGAAGGCCCGTCGCGAAGAAGCAGAGATGATCTTCCGCCGTGTGGGCATCACCTTCGCGGTCTATGGCGCCAAGGATGAGGATGGTGCAGGCACCGAGCGCCTGATCCCCTTCGACTTGATTCCGCGCATCATCCCGGCGCACGAATGGCAGTCGATGGAAAAAGGGCTGGTCCAGCGGGTCACCGCGCTGAACCGCTTCATCCACGATGTCTACCATGATCAGGACATCATCCGTGCCGGTGTCATCCCGGCCGATCAGATTCTCAACAACGCGCAGTTCCGCAGCGTGATGATGGGCGTCGATGTGCCCAACAACATCTACTCGCAGATCTCGGGCATCGACATCGTGCGGGCCCCCAATGCCAATGGCGACGGCGAGTACTACGTGCTCGAAGACAACCTGCGCGTGCCCAGCGGCGTGAGCTACATGCTCGAAGACCGCAAGATGATGATGCGGCTGTTCCCCGACCTGTTCAGCCAGCACCGGGTGGCCCCGGTGGCGCATTACCCCGACCTGCTGCTGGAAACCTTGCGCGCCTCGGCACCTCCGGCCACGGCCGAGCCGACCGTGGTGGTGCTGACCCCTGGCATGTACAACAGTGCCTATTTCGAGCATGCCTTCCTGGCCCAGCAGATGGGCGTTGAGCTGGTCGAGGGGCAGGACCTGCTGGTGAAGGACGACTTCGTGTGGATGCGCACCACGCGTGGCCTCAAGCGGGTGGATGTGATCTACCGCCGGGTGGACGACGATTTCCTCGACCCGCAGGTGTTCCGCCCCACGTCCACGCTGGGCTGTGCCGGGCTCATGAACGCCTACCGTGCCGGCAACGTGGCGATCTGCAATGCCGTGGGCACGGGCGTGGCCGACGACAAGTCGATCTACCCCTACGTGCCCAAGATGATCGAGTTCTACCTGGGCGAAAAGCCGATCCTGAACAACGTGCCCACCTACATGTGCCGCAACAAGGACGAGTTGCAGTACACCCTGGACAACCTCAAGGACCTGGTGGTCAAGGAAGTGCACGGTGCCGGCGGCTACGGCATGCTGGTCGGCCCTGCCTCGACCAAGGCCGAGATCGAAGAGTTCCGCGCCGCGGTGCTGGCCAACCCCAGTGGTTACATCGCCCAGCCCACGCTCAGCCTGTCGAGCTGCCCGACCTTCGTCGAGTCCGGCATCGCGCCGCGCCACATCGATCTGCGGCCCTTTGTGCTGTCGGGCAAGACGGTGCAGATGGTGCCCGGTGGCCTGACCCGCGTGGCCTTGAAGGAGGGCTCTCTGGTGGTCAACTCGTCACAGGGCGGGGGCACCAAGGACACCTGGATTCTGGAAGTTTGAGAGGGGATATTGAATGCTGTCGAGAACCGCTGACCATTTGTTCTGGATGTCCCGTTATACCGAGCGTGCTGAAAAGCAGGCCGCAGGCATGCTTTCTACAAAATGCAGCCGGGCGCGCAGCGCCTGCGGTGTTTGAGGCTTAGGAGTCACTGAATGTTGTCAAGAACCGCTGATCATTTGTTCTGGATGTCTCGTTATACCGAGTGTGCCGAAAAGCAGGCCGCAGGCATGCTTTCTACAAAATGCAGCCGGGCGCGCAGCGCCTGCGGTGTTTGAGGCTTAGGAGT
>NZ_JBWKOU010000021.1:69053-86359 GCF_059416245.1 Curvibacter sp. GW821-FHT09D12
AGTCACTGAATGTTGTCAAGAACCGCTGATCATTTGTTCTGGATGTCTCGTTATACCGAGCGTGCCGAAAACACCGCCCGGATGCTGGACGTGAACTACCAGACCTCTCTGTTGCCCCAGTCGGCCGCCGTGGCCCAGGTGGGTTGGCAGGGCCTGCTGTCCATCAGCGAGTTGTTGCCGTCCTACCAGGCTTTGTATGGCGAGGTGACGCCTGCTCGCGTGCTGGAGTTCATGGTGAAGGATGAGGACAACCCCTCGTCGATCATGTCCTGTCTGCGTGCGGCGCGCGAGAACGCCCGTGCGGTGCGCGGTTCTCTCACCACCGAGGCCTGGGAGATCCAGAACCAGACTTGGCTGGAGGTCAACCGCATGTTGCGCCAGGGCGATTTCGAGCGCGATCCGGGTCAGTTCTTCGAGTGGGTGAAGTTTCGATCCCACCTGTCTCGCGGTGTGACCGTGGGCACCATGTTGATGGACGAGGCGCTGCATTTCATGCGCCTGGGCACCTTCCTGGAGCGAGCCGACAACACGGCGCGTCTGGTCGATGTGAAGTTCCATGCCGTGCAGAGCGATTTTTTCGGCGCGGCCAGCGAGAAGGATCAGGAGTACGACTTCTACCACTGGAGCGCGATCCTGCGCAGCGTGTCGGCCTTCGAGATCTACCGCAAGGTGTACCGCGACGTGATCAAGCCTGAGCGGGTGGCCGAACTGCTGATTCTGCGTGCTGACATGCCACGCTCCCTGCATGCCAGCCTCAATGAGGTGGTGCACAACCTGGAGATGGTGTCCAACGACCAGTCGGACGAGACGCTGCGCCGTGCGGGCAAGCTGCGGGCCGATCTGCAATATGCCCGCATCGACGAGATCCTGGCCACCGGTCTGCACGCCTTCCTGACCCAGTTCCTGGACCGGGTCAATGAACTGGGTGGGCGCATCAGCCGAGACTTCCTGATCCCGGCAGCGGCCTGAGGGGCTTCGCCGTCAGGCCCTGGGCCCTTGAGCAGGCCCTGGGCCCCAGCGTGGCCGAAGTGCATCGCAGGAAGGTATCTGAGGTCATGGCGCCGTTCTTGGCACAGGAGGTTCGTGGGTGAGACTGTTGAAGCCCTTGATTGGCTGGCTGGGGCGTTTGAGCGTCGGGCGCAAGCTCACCCTGATTTACCTGCTGGATCTGACCGCGGTGATCTATGTGTCGGGCATCCTGATCCACGAGAAGTACCTCGCGATTGACTTCGCCCGCAAAGAGATCGTGGGCACCCGCTACAGCGTTGCGGTGCGTGACCTGTTGCTGCCGCCTTTCCGTGATGCGGCGCCCGGGAATCAGGCCGCCGCTGTTGAGCCCGCTGACACTCGCCAGGCCCGGCAAGGGCTGCTGGACGAGTTGCGCCAGCAGCACGATGAGTCGCTGGGGGCCGCTGAACTCAGCGCAGCCTGGGTGAAGGCGCTCGCGGCGGCCCAGGCCCAGCCTGAAACGCGCAAGCTGCTGGGGGCCGTGGCCCGCCAGGGGCGTGAGCTGCTGACCATGGTAGGCAACCAGTCCAACCTCATCCTGGACCCCGATCTGGACAGCTATTACGCCATGTCGCTCGGGGTTTTGAGATTTCCCGAATTGCTGGAGGTGCTGTACGACACGGCGCAAGCCCTTGATGGCGTCTCTGAGCAGGCACTTCGCTCGGGCCGACGGCGCACCGAGTTGTTGATCCTGGCCGGGCGACTGGATGCGGTCTCGCTGGGGGTCGCCGCAGACTACCAACAGGCGCTGGCGGCTGGCCAGTTGCCTTTGCGGCAGGCTTTGGGCGATTCGCCCGCGCAGCTTCAGCAGCAATTGCAGGCCCTGTTGGCGGTGGTGCGAGCGCTGTCTGACGACAGCGGCCCGCCGCCTCCTGATCTGGCGGCTTTCCGCGACGGCTATGGTCAGACCCTGCTGCGGCTGGATCAGGCCTGGGCCCAGGTGCTGGGCGCGCTGGACGCCATGCTTCACAAGCGCGTCGAGGCCTTGTTCCTGCGCATGTGGCTGCACCTGGGCACGGCCTTGTTGCTGCTGGGCTGCATCCTGAGCCTGGTCTATACCGTGGCGCGTCTGATCTCTCACCCGCTGCGTCACCTGGCCGAGGTGGCTGACGAGGTGAGTCGCACTGGTGATCACAGCCAGCGAGCGCTCTGGCACAGCCGCGACGAGATCGGGCAATTGGTGACGGCCTTCAATGACATGCTGGCGCAGCTGGATCGCGAGCGCCTGACGCAGCAGGAACTGGCGGCCAGTGCTCGCGCGGCCCAGACCCAGCACGACATGGTGGAGGCGATTCCCATCGCCATGGTGGTGACATCCGTGCCTCGGCATCAGGTGCTGCATGCCAACGCACCTGCGCAGCCCTGGTTGGCCGGCCGCAGCGAAGACCCCTGGGCCACCGGGCTCGAACCAGGTGTGCGGGCCCGCTTCTTCCAGCGCCTCGCTGATCAGGGGGCGGTGGACGAGTTCGAGGTGCGTTGGCTGGGCGGCGAGACGCCGTCCTGGGCCGTGCTGTCGGCGCGGCGCCTGCAGTTTCAGGGGCAGGATGCGGTGCTGACGGCCTTCACGCCGATCAACATGCTCAAGCTCATGGAGCAGCGCCTGGAGCTGTGGGCCAAGGTGTTCGAGGCCTCGTCCGAAAGCATCATCATCATGGACGAGCGTCAGCGCATCCTGAGCGTCAACAAGGCTTTCTGCCGCAGCACCTATTACGACTACTACGAGGTGATTGGGGAACAGCTCAGTCAGTTGATCCTGCCCGGCGAGGTGGAGCACTGGCCCGCCAGCCTGCCCGCCTTGCTGGGTGACCGCGATGCCTGGCAGGGCGAGGTGCATTTTCGTCGGCGCTCGGGCGAAAGCTATCCGGCCTGGCTGATGATTTCGGCGGTGCGCGACGCCTCGCGCCAGGGCGAGGTGTCGCACTACATCGGGATCTCGGTCGACATCACCGACCGCAAGCGCACCGAGGCGCGTGTGCAGTTCCTGGCCGAGCACGATGTGCTCACCGAACTGCCCAACCGTTCTCTGTGCATCACCCGGCTGGGTGAGGCCCTGAGCGCTGCCCAACAGTCGGGTGGGCGAGTGGCGGTGCTGTTCATCGACCTGGACCGGTTCAAAAACATCAACGATTCGCTGGGGCATCACATCGGAGATGGTTTGTTGCGTTCCGTGGCCCATCGCCTGACCCAGGCTGTGCGCGGTGGCGACACCGTGAGCCGTCTAGGGGGGGACGAGTTTGTGGTCATCATGCAAGGCGTGGCCGACGGCGACGAGGTGCGTTCGGTGGTCGAGCGCCGCCTGATCCCGCTGATCCGCCAGGCGCACCCGGTGGAGGGGCACAGCCTGCAGGTGTCCTGCAGCGTGGGCATGGCCATCTACCCCGATGACAGCACCGATCTGGACGAGTTGATGCGACAGGCCGATGCGGCCATGTACGAGGCCAAGTCTTCGGGGCGTGACACCGCGCGCTTCTTCAGCCCCGAGATCGACCAAAGCACCCGGGAGCGGCAAGAGATCGAGCAGTACCTGAGGCAGGCCCTGGCCCACGAAGAGCTGTCTGTTCATTACCAGCCGCGCATCGATGCCAACACCCTGGCGGTGGTGGGGCTGGAGGCCTTGCTGCGCTGGCAGCACCCGGTGCTGGGGTCGGTGTCGCCAGCGCGCTTCATTCCGGTGGCCGAGGAGACCGGCCTGATCCATCCGATCGGGCAATGGGTCATCCAGCAGGCCTGCGAGCAGATTGCCCGCTGGGGCGACGAGGGCCTGCCACCCCTGGTGGTGTCGGTCAATCTTTCTGCGGCCCAGCTCACGGATGAGGGCTTGGTGTCGCACCTGCAGACCTGCCTGCGGGCCAACCGCGTGGACCCAGGCCGGCTGGAGCTGGAGCTGACCGAGTCGCAGCTGATGGAGCATGCGGCGGTCTCGGGTCGGCTGCTGACGAACCTCAAGGCCCTGGGGGTGCAGTTGTCGATCGATGACTTTGGGACCGGCTACTCCAGCCTGGCCTACCTGAAGCAGTTTCCGATCGACAAGCTCAAGATCGACCAGTCCTTTGTGCGTGACCTGCTGACCGATCCGGCCGACCTGTCCATCGTCCGCGCCATCATCGCTCTGGGCCACAGCCTGAGCTTGGTGGTGGTGGCGGAGGGCGTGGAAACCGGCGAGGCCAGCGAACTGCTCAAGGCCCTGGGCTGCGACGAGCTTCAGGGCTATCACTTTGCCCGTCCCATGTCGCCGGCTCAGTTGCCCGCGTGGCTGGCCGACCGGGGGGTGCCCCAGGAGCGGCGGCGGTCTCAGCCTCGGGTCTGAGCGGGCAGGGCACGAGGGCGCTCTGGCTCGCTCGTCATCAGCATCGGCAACTCGGTCTTCAGAAAGTCGACCAGGGCCCGTGCCGCGGGGGCCAGGCCGCGCCGACTCGGGAAGAGCACCACCAGGTGGCCCGCCATCGGGCGCCAGCCCGGCAGCACGCTGACCAGCCGTCCGCTGGCCAGGTCGTCGGCGCACAGGTAGCCGGGCAGTCCGCACAGGCCGAGATCGCTGCGCGCCGCCTGGCGCAGCACCCCCAGGTTGTCGCTTTGCAGGCGGATGGGCATGGGCAGCGCGTGGACCACACCTTGCTCGTCGATCAGGCGCAGGTCGGTGTCACCTTCATCGTTGGGGGTGTAGAGCAACAGGGCGGCCTGCTCCAGATCCCCCAGGCTGTTCAGCGGGCCGATTTTTGCCAGGTAGGCGGGGCTGCAGACCAGCTTCCAGGGCACGGTGCAGACACAGGCCTGAACCAGGCTGGAGGTGTCGAGTCGCAGCGCCGTGCCGACGCCGCGCACCACCACGTCAACCTGTTCGGCGATCAGGTCCACGCTGCGGTTGGTGGCCTGCACCGCCACCTGGACCTCTGGAAAGCATTGCAGAAAGCGCGGCAGCAGGGTGCCGGCAATCATTTCTGACAAACCCACGGGCAAGCTCAAGCGCACCTTGCCCATGGGCCGGGTGCTGCGCTGCTGCACGGCCGCGATCCCGGCCTCGGCCTCTTTCAGCATCACCTGGCAATGGGCGTACAGGGCCTGACCGGCATCTGTGAGGCTGAGCCTGCGCGAACTGCGTTGCAGCAAGCGGGTGCCCAGGCGCGCCTCCAGCAAGGTCACCCGGCGCGACAGGCGTGACTTCGGAATACCCAGCGCTTCTCCTGCAGAGGTGAAACCTTTGCGCTCCACAACTTGTAAAAAAAGCAACAAATCATTCCATTCGACACTCATATTTATCATATATGACAGATTTGTTCTGTTGTTCCATTGAAATCAACGATTTTTGTAGATCGTTCTATGTGTGGAACTTTACGTTATCAGCACGCCCCTTTTTCTTGGGCCTGAAATCTTTCACAGTCCAGTCCTGTTCATTCAACCTCTCAGGAAAACAGCATGGATCGACGACATTTTCTTGGCACAGGCTCGGTCAGCGCCGTCGCCTTGGCACCCCTGGCCGCTGGCATGGCCGCCGCCGCACTGCCGGCTTCTGCCGCTACCTCCTCCTCCAGCAAAGAAAGCAACGCCATGTCCAATGCCCAGAATGCCTACCTGAACCTGCTCAGCCGCGAGAACACCGTGCTGCTGCTGACCGACCATCAAGTGGGCCTGTACACCGGCGTGCGCGACATCACCGTCGGTGACCTCAAGCACAACGTGGTGGCGCTGGCCAAGGCCGCCCGCATTTTGGGTGTGCCGGTCATCCTGACCGCCACCATGACCGACGGCATGTGGGGCCCTGTGATCCCTGAACTGCTGGCGGCCGTGCCCGACGTGCAACCCATTGTGCGTTCCAAGATCAACGCCTGGGAAGATGCCCGCGTGGTGGCTGCCGTGGCCAAGACCGGCCGCAAGCAACTCGTGGTGGCCGGCGTGTCGCTCGAAATCTGCGCCACCTACCCGGCGCTGTCGGCCAAGGCTGCTGGCTATGACTCGCGCGTGGTGTTGGACGCTTCGGGGACCTTCTCTGAACCCAAGCGCACGGCCGGTCTGGCCCGCCTGGCCGGCGCAGGCATCCCGGTGATGGATTACGCCAGCGTGGCGGTCGAGATGCTGGGCGACAACAACGACCCCAAGGCCCATGACGTCTATGGCGCCCTCGACATGCCTTTTGCCACCCTGGTGTGGCAGGTGACCAGTTCGGCTGCCAAGAAGTAAGCCACCCAGCCCAAGAAGACGCCGAAGCCCGCTGCCCGCGGGCTTCGGCATGACAGGACCCAGCCCATGCAAGCCTCTCCCAGAATCGCCATCGTCACCGGTGGCTCACGCGGCATCGGCGCCGCCGTCGCCGTCAAACTGGCCTCCCAGGGCCTGGCGGTGGCCATCGTTTACCAGCGCAATGCCCAAGCCGCCGAACAGGTGCTGGAGCGAATCCGCGCCGCTGGCGGCGTGGCCGAGGCCTTTGCGGCCGACGTCAGTGATGAAGCCAGCGTGAAAGCCGCCATGACGCGCATCGTCGAACGCTTCGGGCAGGTGGATGCCTTGGTCAACTGTGCCGGCATGCTGGAGATGCGCACCCTGGCGGAGATGGACGCTGCCAGTGTGGCGCGGGCCTTCAACGTCAACTTCAACAGCGTGATCTACATGGTGCAGAGCGCCTTGCCGCACTTTCCGCTGCGCGGGGGGCGGATCGTGAACTTCTCCACCAACCTGATCTACCAGCCCCGGCCGGGCTCCGGTCTGTATGCGGCCAGCAAGGCAGCGGTGTCGGTGCTGACGAACGCGCTGGCCAAAGAGTTGGGTCCGCGTGGCATCACCGTCAATGCCGTGGCCCCATCGATGACACGCACCGACATGACCGCTGCAACACCGCCGGCACGCCGTGAGGCTGTGATGGCCGCCACCCCCTTGGGGCGCATCGGTGAGCCCGAAGATGTGGCCGATGTGGTGGCCTTTCTGGCCTCCGATGATTCGCGTTGGATGACGGGCCGAACCTTGCTGACGGACGGTGGTCTCACCGACGCCTTGTGATGCCATCCAGCGATGCTGCCCAGCCCTGGGTCATCACGGTGACCCTGCGCGTGAAACCTGGTTGCCGGGACCAGCTGCTGGGCGAGCTGTTGGCCCTGCGCCAGCAGATCCTGCAAGAGGGGGTGTGCCTGGGCTTTGATGTGCTGGCCAATGCCGAAGAAGCCAACGAATTGCTGCTGTACGAGGTCTGGCCCAGCCGCGAATTCGTGCAGGAGGTGCAACTGAAGAAGGCCTATTACGACCCCTACTTCGAGCGCATCGACCCCTGGCTTGATGGTGTGCGCCCGATCCGGCATTGGCAGGCCCTGGCCCGCCAGGCCTGAGGCTGATTCAGCACCGCCGATCCGATCTTCTGCTTTCGAATCTGACTGGAGTCCTTGATGAGTTCATTGAAAATTTCCAAGCCTGTGGCGGGCCACGACATGCGGATTGGCACGGGTTTCACGGCCAAGCACCTGCCTGAAGATGCGTTCCAGGGCCTGATCGACCCGGTGGTGATGGTGGATCACTTCCACATGACCTCGCCCACCTTCCAGCCGCACCCCCACGCGGGCATTTCGGCCGTCACCTACATGTTCGAGGATTCGACCTCGCCCCATGTGAACTACGACTCGATGGGCAACAACGGGCCCATCCACCCCGGCGCACTGCACTGGTTTGCAGCCGGACGCGGTGCCGTGCACACCGAGCAGCCCGAGGGCCTGAATCCGCACGTGCATGCGCTGCAGATCTTCGTCAACCTGCCGGCTGCCAAAAAGGGCCATGCCCCGTTTGCCGTCCACCTGGAGCCCGCCGAGGTGCCCGAGATCCGCCACCCCGGTGTGCGGGTGCGCGTGGTGCTGGGCGAAAGCCAGGGCGTGGCCTCGCCAGCGACCGCCCAATTGCCCGAACCCTTCACCCTGCTGGACGGCTTTGTTCAGCCAGGCGCCCACTTCGAGCACGTGCTGCCGCGGGGCTGGGGGGGCTTGCTCTACGTGCTCGCGGGCGAGTTGCTCCTGTCTGCCGCTGGCGAGCAGCGCACCCTGACGGCCGAGCATGGCCTGGGCCTGCAATTGCCAGCCGAGTCGGCCACCGCCCAGGAAACCTTGCAGTTGCAGGCTCAGGGTTCGGCGGTCCTGCACTTTGCGTTGCTCAGCGGCCCGGCCCTGCGCGAGCCTCTGGTCAAGCAGGGCCCGTTTGTGATGAATACCGTCGAGCAGATGCAGCAAGCCATCCGCGACTTCCAGGCTGGCAAGTTCGGCCAGTTGGTCATGCCCTCCTGACGAGGGCCGTGTTCAAGAGCCGACGGCCGCTGTTCTCAGTGGGGCAGTGCGGCCTGGATGGCTTCGCCCAACTCGAGCACCGCCATCGCGTAGTAGCTCGACCAGTTGTAGCGGGTGATCACATAGAAGTTGTCGGTGCCGGCCACGTAGCTGGGCTGGGCGCCGCCGTTGTGCAACTCAATCAGGGCCAGCTTGGTGCCTGGCGCCACCGGACCCTCGTCGATCACTGCCCCCTTGGCGGCAAACTGGGCCGGGCTGAACGTGGGCAGGATGTCGGGCAACAGCAGGGCCTCCTTGTCGAGCCGCTCCAGGTCGAAGTGCATGGCATAGCGCACCGGCAGGCCCGTCTGCCAGCCATAGGCTTTGAAGTAATTGGCCACCGAGCCGATGGCATCGGCGGGGCTGTTGAACAGATCGATGCGGCCATCGCCGTCAAAGTCCACCGCATAGCGCGCCCAACTGCTGGGCATGAACTGGGGCATGCCCATGGCGCCGGCGTAGCTGCCACGTGGCTGCAGGGCGTCGGTGCCGCTGCGTTGGTGGTAGGCCAGAAATTGTTCCAACTCGCCGCGAAAGTAAGCCTGGCGTTCGGCCGCGCGCGGGTGGCTGGCCGGGAAGTCGAAGGCCAGGGTGGCCAGTGCGTCGATCACGCGGTAGTTGCCCATGTGCTGGCCGTACAGGGTCTCGACCCCCAGGATGCCCACGATCACCGACGCCGGCACGCCGAACTCGCGTTCGGCCCGTTCCAGGGTGTCGCGGTGGCGCTGCCAGAAAGCCACCCCGGCGCCGATGCGCACAGGCTCCACAAAGCGTGCCCGGTACGCCTGCCAGTTTTTGGCGCTGGGGCTGCTGGGGGGCAACATCAGTTTGGGCACTCCGGGCAGCAGCCGGGCCTGGCCCAGGGTCTCGCGCAGCACCACCCGATCCAGCTGGCGGCGATCTGCTACGTCGTCGGCAAAGGCCATGGCTTCGCTGCGTTGGGCATAGGGCAAGGTGCCGACCACTGATTCGGCCTTTTTGCGGGCTGTCGGGGTCGGCTTGACGGCCTTGACCGCCTTGCTGCCGGCGTGGTGCTTTTTGCCGGTCTTGGTCTCGTGACCCGCGATGGCCAGGGGGCTGAGAAGACTGGCGGTGATCAGGGTGGCCAGGGTTCGGGTCAGTGCGTGCATGGCCGTCATTGTCACAGCAGTCAAGCCGGCATCAAGGCGCCGCAGCCGACCTGGGCCTCAAAAAAAGGAACTGCTGGTGCGCCGTGTCCTCAGGTAGGGCGGGGCGGCCAGTTCAACTGCCTGAGTTGCTGCTCCAGTTTTTTCAAGGGGACTGCCATGCGCGGCGCGCCCGTCGATGCCGGTGCGGCATAACGCAGCCGCTCCAGTTGCAACAGCCAGTCGTTCAGGGCCTGCCCGGCCGGGCCCCAGTGCGCCAGGGCCTGCTGGCCCAGGGCGCGCGGTGTGGTCACGCCCGTGGCTGGCAGGCCGTGGGCATGGGCCAGGGCCTGGGCTCGGTGCAGCAGGCGCAGCCACGGATCATGCTGGCGGCGGTCCCACAACTGCCAGCCACTGGCGCCCAGGGCGGCCGCGGCCAGCAGGCCGCCCAGGAGCATGGCCAGGTCTTCCCAACTGGGGGCTTCGAAGCCCAACTGGCGCAGCAGGTCAAGCTGGCGCCCCTGGGTGTAGTTGAGCACCCATTGGTTCCAGCGGTTGTTGGTGGCGTCCCAGATGCCACGCAGGCTTTGCATCAGCCCGGGGCTCATGGTCACCAGAGCGTTCGCCACCAACCCGCGCGGTGCCACCAGGCGTTGCATCGATCCGACGCGCCCAGGGGCGATGGCCGCGGTGGGGTCGACGCGCACCCAGCCCCGCCCCTTGAGCCAGACCTCTGACCAGGCATGCGCATCGCTCTGGCGCAGGGTCCAGTAGCCATCGAGCGGGTTGCGCTCGCCCCCCTGGTAGCCAGTGACCACGCGCGCCGGGATGTCGAGCGCCCGCATCAGCACCACGAACGATGAGGCCACGTGCTCGCAAAAGCCGGCCTTGCGGTCGAACCAGAATTCGTCGGCGGTGTCGCGCCCATACAGGCCAGGCTCCAGGGTGTAGCTGTAGCCGCCAGTGGCCAGGCGGTGCAACACCTGCTGGACCAGGGCCGCGTCGTCGGCCCCGGCCAGCTTCGGGTCGCGACGCATTTCACTGGCCAGTTGCAGGGTGCGCGGGTTGTAGCCAGCGGGTAGCTCGGTCTCCTGCCGCAGCAAAGGGTCGTTGGCCGCGGGGCCGTAGCTGAACTCGGGGTAGGCCACGGCCTGGTAGCGCAGCAACTCGGTGACGGGGCGCGCCATCACCCATTGCAGCTCGGGGGTGGCATAGGCGACCTGAGGGCCCAGGCGGGGCGCCTCGGCGGTCGCATCCAGGGTCAGCAGCCAGGGGCGGTTGTTGGGCTCCAGGGTCAGTTCGTAGGGCACCGGCGTGCCCTGGGTCTTCAGGCTGGCGGGGGGGCGTCGGTAGAGCACCTGGTTCATCAGGTCTTCTGGCTGACGCGGCCTCCACTCGCGGCCATCAAAGTTCGAGAACACCGGCCCACGGAAGTAAAGCTGCCTTTGCTCCGGGGCGGCGCCGTTGGCGTTCAAGAAGCGCAGTCGGAAGGCAATGGCATCGTCCAGCGCCAGTTCGGTCACGTCGCCCACGCTCATGCGTGAGGACAGGCCGCTGCGGGCGCCTTGGGCGTCGGCCGGCAGACCCCACAGTGGCGCCACCCGTGGGAACAGCAGGAACAGGGCGACCATTACGGGCGCGCCCCAGGCCGTCATGCGCAGTGCCAGGCCGGCCGAGGTGGCCAGGGGCGGGCGGCCTACCGGCAGATTGGCATTGATGAGGGCGGTGAGCAGCCCCAGCAGGCCCAGCAACATGGCCAGCGCCACCAGCAGACTCTGAGAAAAGAAGAAGTGGGTCAACAAGGTGAAGAAACCCAGGAAGAACACCACAAAGGCGTCCCGCCGGGCCCGCATTTCCAGCGTCTTGAGTGCCAGCAGAGCCACCACCAGGGTGACCCCCGCGTCGCGTCCGAGCAAGGTTTTGTGGCTCCAGAAGGTGCCCGTCATGGCCAGCAGCAGCAGGCCCATCAGCCACCAGCGGGCCGGCAGTGGGCGGGCATGCCAGGCCAGCCAGCCACGCCAGCCCAGCGTCAGGCAGACCATCAGCAAGGTCCAGGCTGGCAGGTTGCTGGCGTGCGGCAGGACCACCCAGGCGACCACAGCCAGCAGAAAAAGGGTGTCGCGGCTGTCGCGCGGCAATTGGGACATGGGGAGTGGGTGCTTCAGCACAGGGCCAGGGCCTCCAGGCATTGTTGGCGGTGGGCCGGGCCCGTGCCGGGCGGGATCTCCCTCTGGGGCAGTCGCAGCCCGAAATTCAGGCCCAGGGTGTCGGCGGCCAGCACCCAGGCGCACAGCCTGGACCATCGCGCCTCGGGCGGCAGGGCGGTCAGGCTGGTGTGGTCCAGCCACAACTCGTGCAAGGGGGCCGGCGCGCTGTCTCGGCTGACCAGGGCCGCCGAGCCCGTGGCCAGCGCCGTGGCCGCCTTCTTCCAGACCACCTGCCGCATCGGGTCGCCCCGCCGATAGGTGCGCACGCCGTCGAACTCCTGGCCGCGGGTCAGGCCGGCCGCCAAGGCTGGGGCCTGGTCTCGGGCCTGGCCCGGGGGCAGCGGGGGAGGGGCCGCCTCCGGTTGCGGGTACACCAGCACTTGTGCGGCCGGCCGCCAGATCGTCCAGACTCTGAACGTACCCAGGGGAAAACGGGTCTCCGCGCTGAGGACCGGCACCCGTTGCAGACCGCGCTGCCGTGGGCAGAAGGCCAGGTGCAGCACGCTTTGGCCTTGGGCCGGTACATCGGTCCACACCCAGTCGGCGCTGTCCAGCACGGCCAGTCCGATGCCGTGGCGAGCGGTTTTGCGGGGGTTGTCCAGCACCACTTCCAGGGTCTCGGCCTGACCGCAGAACGTCGGGGCCGGGGGCTGCAGGCGCATCGACAGGCCGCTCAGGGTGGCGTGGCCGACATGCATGCCTGCCACGGCACAACCGGCCAGCAAAAACGTCAGCAGGTAGCCCAGATTGAGTTGGTAGTTGATCGAGGCCAGCAGCAGGATCAGCAGGGTGGCCGCCAGCATCCAACCGGGTCGCGTGGGCAGGATGTAGACGTTGCGTTGGCTCAGCGTCATCAGATCGCTCAAGGGCAGGCGCCCCTGCCACCAGCGCCTGAATCGGGCCCGGGCCTGGCTGGCGGGGTTGAATCGGGCCCAACCGCCCGGCAAGGCTGCCTGGGGGGTGCTCATGGCAGCGGCACGGCCTCCAGCAGGGCGCGCACCTGCTCAAGGGCGCCCCGGCCGGAGGAGGTTACCGGCACCAGGCGATGGGCCGTGGTCTGCGGCAGCACGGCCTGCACGTCGTCAGGGGCCACGTAGTCGCGGCCGCAGAGCAGGGCCTGGGCCTTGGCCGCGCGCAGCAGGGCCAGACCGGCGCGCGGCGACAGGCCTTGCAGGAACCAGCGGCCGTTGCGGGTGGCCGCCAGCAGGTCTTGCACATAGTCGAGCAGGGAGGGGGCGGCATGCACCGCCAGCACCTGTTGCTGCAGCGATTGCAGCTCTGGCAATGTCAGCAAAGGTTGCAGTTGTTCCAGCAGGTCGCGGCGGTCCTGCCCCGCCAGCAACGCTCGTTCGGCATCGCGCTCGGGGTAGCCGAGCGAAATTCGCATCAGAAAGCGGTCCAGCTGCGATTCGGGCAGGGCATAGGTGCCCAGTTGGTCGTGCGGGTTCTGGGTGGCAATCACGAAGAACGGGGCGGGCAGGGGGCGGGTCTGGCCTTCGACCGTCACCTGCCGCTCTTCCATGGCTTCCAGCAGGGCGCTCTGGGTCTTGGGGCTGGCGCGGTTGATCTCGTCGGCCAGCAGCACCTGGGCGAATACCGGGCCCGGGTGGAAGACGAAATCCTCGCGCCCGCGCTCGTAGATCGATACGCCGGTCAGGTCGCTGGGCATCAGGTCGGAGGTGAACTGCACGCGCGCAAACTGCAGGCCCAGGGTGCGGGCCAGGGCATGGGCCAGCGTGGTCTTGCCCACGCCCGGAACGTCCTCGATCAGCAGGTGTCCACCTGCCAAAAGGCAGGCCAGGCTGTCCTGGATCTGGGCGGGTTTGCCCGCAATCACCGTGTTAAGCTGATCTTGCAGCGCCTTGAGTTTTTGCTGAGTGTGCATGGCCCGAGACGTTATCCCAAAAATATGAGAGACACGAGATCGCCTGTGAACAAAACCGGTTACTACACCCACCGTGACTGCTGGAAACACGAGATGGGCCATGATCACCCAGAATGCCCGGCCCGGCTGGACGCCATCGAGGATCGCCTGTTGATGACGGGCGTCGGTGATGCCTTGGACCGGCGTGAGGCCCCGACTGCCGCCTTGGCCGATGTGGAGCTGGCGCACGACCGCATGCACATCGCCGCCTTGCGGGGGCTGACCGATCGCCTGGTCGACGAAATCCAGGCCGGGGGCCCGCCGCACGCCCAACTGGACCAGGACACCAGCATCAATGCCTTTACCTGGCAAGCCGCCTTGCGCTCGGCTGGTGCCGCCCTGGCGGCCACCGACGCCATCATGGCCGGCGAGCTCGAAAACGCCTTCTGCGCCGTGCGCCCGCCGGGCCACCACGCCTGCCGCGACAAGGCCATGGGCTTCTGCTTCTTCAACAATGTGGCCATCGCGGCCCGTTACGCCTTGGAGCGCTACCGACTGCAGCGCGTGGCCATCGTCGACTTTGACGTGCACCATGGCAATGGCACCGAAAACATCCTCTCCGGTGACCCGCGGGCCCTGATGGTGAGCTTCTTCCAGCACCCGTTCTACCCCTATTCGGGAGACCAGCACCCGGCCGAGAACATGCTCAACATCCCCGTGCCGGCCTACACCCGCGGCATGGACCTGCGCGAGATCATCGAGATGATGTGGATTCCGCGGCTGGAGGCCTTCAAGCCCGAAATGATCTTCATCAGCGCCGGGTTTGACGCCCACCGTGAGGACGACATGGGCCAACTGGGCCTGACCGAGCAAGACTTTGCCTGGATCACCCTGCGGGTCAAGGACATCGCGCGCCGCTTCTCCAAGGGCCGGATCGTGTCCTGTCTGGAGGGGGGCTACAACCCGGCCGCCCTGGCGCGCAGTGTCGAGGCGCACGTGCGCGTGCTGGCTGACCTCTGAGCCTGGGGCCCATCACATGCCTGACACCCCGCAGCCCGACCTGCTGCTCACCCGGCGCGATGCCCGCGGTGTGCTGACCCTGACCCTGAACCAGCCGGAGCGCTTCAATGTGCTCAGTGAGCCGATGCTGATCGCTTTGCAGGCCGCGGTGGACGCGGCCGCTGCCGACGAAGGCCTGCGTGTGCTGGTGCTGGCGGCCACTGGCCGGGCCTTTTGCGCGGGCCATGACTTCAAGGCCATGGCGGCACCCGGCCTGGCGCAGGCTGACCACCAGGCCTTGTTCGACCGCTGCAGCCGCTTCATGTTGTCTTTGCAGCGCCTGCCGGTGCCCGTGCTGGCGCGGGTGCAGGGCATGGCCACGGCGGCCGGCTGCCAGTTGGTGGCCCAATGCGATCTGGCGGTGGCCAGCACCGAGGCCAGCTTTGCCACCAGCGGCATCCGCTACGGCCTGTTCTGTGCCACCCCCAGTGTGCCGCTGGCACGCAATGTGTCGGCCAAGAAGGCGCTGGAGATGCTGTTCACTGGTGATTTCATCGACGCCCGCGAGGCCTTGGCCCAGGGCTTGCTCAATCGGGTGGCCGCGCCAGCGGAACTCGATGCGGTTTTGGAGACTCTGGTGCAAGGCCTGCTGCAAAAGCCGCGGGCCGCGCTGGCCATGGGCAAGGCCTTGTTCTATCGCCAGCGCGAAGCCGGTGTCGAGGCCGCCTACCAGTTGGCGGCCCAGACCATGGCCCTCAACATGATGGACCCGGATGCCCAGGAGGGCGCACGGGCTTTTGCCGAGAAACGGGTGCCCCGCTGGGCACCACAGGGAGATTGAAGCGTTGATGGATTTATTGGACAACCTGCAGGCCGAGTTCCAGACCTCGCGTGCCTGGATCGAATTGGCCTGTCTGCTGGGCAGCCTGGTCGTGGCCTTTGGGATTTCATTCTGGGCCAGTCGGCGGGCGCGGGGCACCGGTGACTCCGTCTGGTTTGGCCGCCGCACCCTGGACGGCCTGCTCTTCCCTGCGCTGGCGCTGGCCCTGGTCTACGCGGCCAAGGCCGTGGTGGCCCACCATCAAAGCGTTTTTCTGCTCAAGATCGCGATCCCGGTGCTGGTCTCGCTGGCCGTGATCCGCTTTTTTGCCCGGGTGCTGTCGGCTGCCTTCCCGGAGTCGGGGGCCATGCGCCTGGTCGAGCGACTGTTTTCGTGGGTGGCCTGGTTGGCCGCGGTGCTTTGGATTGTTGATCTGCTGCCTTCGGTACTCGAAGAACTGGACGCCATCCACCTGGCCTTTGGCAAGACCTCGATCAGTCTGCGCACCCTGATCGAGGGCTGCCTGAGCTCGGGTTTGGTGCTGGTGGTGGCCCTGTGGGTCTCGTCCACCCTGGAGCGCAAGGTGTTGAGCCATGCCATCAGCGACCTGTCGATGCGGCGGGTGGCCGTCAATGCCATGCGGGCGGTGCTGCTGCTCATGGGCTTGCTGTTCGCCTTGTCGGCCGTGGGGGTCGACCTGACGGCGCTGTCGGTGCTGGGCGGTGCGGTGGGGGTGGGGCTGGGCTTCGGCCTGCAGAAGCTGGCGGCCAACTACGTGAGCGGCTTTGTGATCCTGCTGGAGCGCTCGCTGCGCATCGGTGACAACGTGCGGGTCGACAGCTTCGAGGGCAAGATCACCGACATCAAAACCCGCTACACCTTGCTGCGCGCCACCAATGGACGCGAATCCATCGTCCCCAACGAAACCATGGTGTCGCAGCGGGTCGAGAACCTGTCGGCGGCCGACCTGCGGTTCAACATCACGACCAATGTGGTGGTGGGCTATGACAGCGACGTGAGCCTGGTGCAACAGATCCTGTGCGATGCGGCCAAGGCACAGCCTCGGGTGCTGGCCGATCCGGCGCCCGTGGCGTATCTGGTCAATTTCGTGCCTGACGGGCTGGAGTTCAGCCTGCACTTCTGGATCAATGATCCGGCCAGCGGGCAGGTCAATGTCCGCTCCGCCGTCAACCTGGCCATGCTGGCGGGTCTGCGCGCGGCGCAGGTCGATATCCCCTATCCGCAGCGGGTGCTGCGGGTGCAAGGCCCCGAGGTCGCCGCGCTGGTGCCCGTTGCTGCGGCGGCGCCAGCGCCGGTGTCTGGGGGTTGAGCCCATCGCGGGCACTGGATCCATCAGGAGGTTTCTCATGAACTCAGGTCAACGCCTGCGCGAAGAGCGCGAACGGCTGGGCTTCAGCCAGAACGACTTTGCCGCCCTGGTGCCGGTCACCCGCAAGACCATGTTCAACTGGGAGTCGGGGGCGGGCCATGTGGCTACCGAAGCCCTGGCGGTCTGGGCTCGCTCGGGCCTGGACGTGTTGTATGTGGTCACTGGCGAACGCCTGCCGCAAAAAGACTCGATGCCAGGCCCGCGTCAGCAGGCCTTGCTGAGGCAATTTGATGCAGCAGACGAAACCGGCCGCCGGGCCATCGAAGCCGCCGCCGCCCAGGCCACGGCGACCCCACCCCATTGATCGGGGCCTGCCAGGCCTCTTTCTGAAAGCCCCTTCAATCTGCGCTGGTGATTGACGTAACGTCAATCTTCCCCTTGTATAATCCGAAAAAAGCACGGTCGTACTTTTTTTGTGCTTGCCGCGATGGTGTCTCGAATTCGAGGACCATCTCTGTCAATCGACGTTGTGCCGCATAGAATCATCTGGTTTACGTGCACGTCAATTCAACTAATCAATTTGGAGCCGCAGCAATGAAGGTTTTGGTCCCCGTCAAACGCGTGGTGGACTACAACGTGAAGGTCCGGGTGAAGTCGGACAACACGGGTGTGGACATTGCCAA